>JAYVXG010000385.1:0-5529 GCA_043785475.1 Armatimonadota bacterium | reverse complement strand
CGTGCGTGGCTTTTAGCTTGTCGACAATGCCGTCGACGAACTGAGCACCGGGCTTCACCGGAGCCTCTGGTGGCCCGTCGAGACGACTTTTGATCATCGCAGTCTCCAGAATTTGCTTCAGATATTCTTTTCCGTGGTATTTCTCAACTGTCGCAGCAACCTCGTTAAGGTTATAGAATCCTAATTCAGGGTTGACCGGCATCGGGAATTTTCTACCATTCGCTTCCATTCGGTAGCGGTAGTACACCATTGCAAGTTCATCAATTCCGTTGCACGTGCCGTTCAGCGCATGTTTCGTTGTTCCAATGGGGTTTTGCATATTGGGCAAATCTTTGCTCGGTAAAAACTTTGTCGTGATCGTTTCTTGGGCAAAGAAAGTGGAGCTTAGAGCAAGACCGGCCCCCGCCAGATATGCAGTCAGATTCATAGTCGGATTCTACAACTTTTCAAGGTTTTGCGCGAGTACAGGTTTCAAGCTTCAAGTCTAGGATGCCCATCGATGTGCCACAGTTATAGGTGATGCCCCAAGAAATTCCTGGTCTAAGACGCCTTTGGCAATACGCAAAGCTCCACCGACAGAGGGTAATTCTAGCAACGACTTACACCACGCTTGGCAAGGTTATGGATGTAGTTCCAGAAATCCTAATCGGGGCTGTCATCGATGTCATTGTACGTGGACAAGGTTCCTTCTTCGCAACCCAATTTGGCGTCACCGACCGTTGGCACCAACTTCTCTTCCTCACCATTGCCAATGGCTTTTGTTGGATTTTTGAATCCCTGTTTGGCTACCTTTCCGCCCTCACTTGGCGCAACCTCTCCCAAACAATAGAGCACGAGATTCGGGTCGATCTGTATAACCACGTCCAGAAACTTGAAGTCGCTTGGTTCGAAGATACGACGAGCGGGGGGCTGCTTAGCATCCTCAACGACGACGTCAACCAGCTTGAACGATTTCTGGACGGCGGAGCCAGCACGATCATTGAAGTTTTTTGGAACATCGTATTTGTTGGCGCAGTTTTCTTCGTCAGTTCGCCAATCCTAGCTCTTTTTGCCTTCCTTCCAATTCCCCTCATCGGATACGGCTCTATAAAGTACCAACTGAGCCTTAAAGCGCGGTACGCCCGGGTTCGGGAAGCAGTGGCTGAATTAAGTTCCACCCTCAATGCGAACCTGGGGGGCATAACGACGATTAAGGCATTTACGGCTGAGCAGCGCGAGTTAACTCGAGTTACTGATGTGTCGAACGATTATCGAACGGCTAACCAGGACGCCATTCGCTATTCGGCAGCATTCGTCCCCTTGATTCGAATGTTGATCTTAGCGGGATTCACGTGTACTTTATTGATTGGTGGCTGGTTGGTTTTGAACGGAAAAATCCAAGTGGGAACCTATTCTTTGTTAGTCTTCATGACCCAGCGGCTGTTGTGGCCCTTAACGAGGTTGGGAGAAACCCTGGACCTATATCAGCGGGCCATGGCATCAACTAAACGCATTTTTGGCCTCCGCGCGGTAGAGCCCACCATGCCAGAAGGTACCCAGCCGATTGCCTTACCTGTCAAAGGTGAGATCACGCTGTCCCATGTTTCGTTTGGCTACGGAGATGGGGTCGACATTCTGAAAGGGATCAACATGGACATTCCCGCCGGCGAGACACACGCCATCGTTGGCGCGACCGGTGCCGGAAAATCGACCATTATCCGATTACTACTCCGGTTCCATGATCCTCGCGGTGGACAGGTGCTGATCGATGGAAAGGACATCAAGAAGATGACATACAAGAGTTTGCGAGAAACCATGGGCTACGTCAGTCAGGACGTCTTCTTGTTTCATGGCACGGTTCGCGAAAATATTGCGTACGGACGCCCAGAGGCAACCTATTCAGAAATAGAGGAGGCGGCGCTATCCGCCGAAGCCCACGTGTTTATTCTCGCATTACCCGAAGGATACGACACCGTAGTCGGCGAACGAGGACAGAAGCTTTCCGGCGGCCAACGCCAACGCCTCTCTCTCGCGCGGGCAATTCTCCGCAATCCCGCCATCCTTGTTCTCGATGAAGCAACCTCGTCGGTAGACAACGAAACCGAAGCCGCCATTCAACGTTCTTTGTCCCATGTTACAAAAGGACGGACTTCCATCGTCATCGCCCACCGTCTCTCTACCGTGAGAGATGCCGATCGTATCTGGGTCCTCGAAGCGGGCCAGGTAACGGAAAGCGGTACTCATAGGGAATTGGTCCAGAACAATGGCCTCTATGCCGCCCTTTGGCGGGTCCAAACCGGAGAAGTCCTGGCGTAAAAATCCCTTCGTTTAGCCTAAACTCAACGAAGGGATTTGATGCGACTCTACAAGGTTGGCCGAACGGAGTATCGGGCCTTTGCGTATCCGATTGCCAATTGATTTGGTGCCGCACCAAATCGAATCGGAACGACCGATCGAACAATAATCTTAACTACTCCACTGCCATCAACGTACTGATTGACAGTCTTTGTCAACCGGAACGTCAGTTTGGCGTCTGCCCCGGGGAGGGTTCCCTTAGTGGTGAGCAAGTCATACTTGCTCGTTGATAGGTTTAACGCATAAACCAAGATCGAACTTGGGGTCGATCCACTCACCTTGCATGTGGCGGAATAGGCGAAGCTTGTAATAATGCCTTGATCGGTGGGCAATGTCACATTCATTTTCGAGGCAGCAATCGTGCCCATCGCGCCAAAATTACCGCTGTTCACTTTGAATGCGTTTTCCAAATCCGTGTCTTGCACGCTTCCAAGGTTCCCCGCGGAATAACTGCCAGTCTGAACATCAACTGAAGAGACAACCGTATCACGGGCCAACGTGGTCATCGCGAGTTGCACGCCCTTATTCACGTTTATTCGGCCATGACCAAAGATGGTGCTGGCTCCAATATCATCGCATGTCGAATATAAAATCTCTTGAGCTTCGTTTGGAGTCAACGTCGGGTTAACGGACCAAATTGTTGCCAAGGCACCATTGGTGACCGGAGTCGCCATTGAAGTACCACTCTTTCGACCGTATCCTCCATCATATGTTGTACTCAGGATGTTTGTTCCTGGAGCAAATACCGCTACTCCCTTGCCGTAAGCCGAGAATCCAGCCTTGCCGTCAGCTTCGTTGGAAGCGCCACATACGATCGTATCGGGGTAAGTAAACCCAGACAGGTCCCGATTATCGTTACCTGCAGCGTAAAGGAACAAGCCGCCCTTCGACTTGACGTACGTACCTGTCGTTCCAACCTCAGGAGAATCGACTCCACTGTAAGAGGCACTCATAGTCTTTGAACCGTGATCAACTGCCCATCGTGCGCCCGTGAGGATATCGTCCAGAGATGCACCTCCACTTGGGCTATTCGAAGTTCGAATAAATCGAATTCGGAAATTCCAACCGACACCGCTTAGGCCAACACCGTTGTTGCCCTCGGCCGCACCGCAGCCAGCAACGTGGGTGCCGTGACCGTTGAGGTCATTTATATCTCCGCCTTCTGCCTCGGTTTTTCGGTCAACCGAGTTATAACCCGGAACCAGCAAATTCTTCAGATCTGGGTGAGTCTTTAGGATTCCCGTATCAATGAATGAGACGGCAAAGTCAGAGCTTCCCGTCCAAAGATTCCACGCTTGGGGCGATTGAATCGTCTGGTGATGCCACTGTTGAGAGAATAGTGGATCGTTAGGAGTGTTGATCGGATAGCAGCGCCAATTTGGTGTCGCATATTGAAAATCTCCGGTATTGAGCAGCTCAGTTGCGTAAGTACTTTCTGTTTTCCATGCTGGCACCGTGACCACATATTCGTCGGTCTCAGGGTGATACCGAACCGTATTGAGTTTGAATTGATCTAACACACGAGCTTTCGCTCCCTTAATTTGCGCCAGCGACCAATTCTTTGACAGCATCGTGTCAATCTGAAGCGGACGGACAATCATCTGGCCCGTAAATTCCTGAACGCCAGGAATACTCGTGAATTGAATAGCGGATGCCATGGCCGAAATTGCAAGACCAAGTACTGCAGCCGTCGAAGTTCGTATGAATAATTTCAAATGTAAATGCCTCTCAAGAGCCATTTTACACCGAATCCTCATGGTTTTCAAGATTCTCTCCCGCCAGGCTCAATATCTGGTAGAGCACCTATGTACTCGACGGTAAATCCCCACCCCCTAACGAGCTACGGTGTGTCCAGGGATATAATCACGATTAGGTCAGCCAAGCAAAGAGCCTTTTCATGAAATCCAATTTATTCTTATCCAAATCCGTACTCATTTTGATGGTCCTGATGGGGCTCTCAGTTACTCCAGTTTTATACGGTCAGCGAGTTAAGGCTCCTCAAATTAAATTCACCGAATTCAAACTCCAGAATGGCCTACGGGTCATCCTATCCGTGGATCACACTGCTCCTGTGATCGCCGTTAGCGTCACCTACAATGTTGGTTCCAGAAATGAGCGTCCAGGCAGAACCGGTTTCGCACACCTTTTCGAACATATGATGTTCCAAGGATCTGCAAACGTTGGAAAGGGAGAGCACATGATGCTTATTCAGGATAACGGCGGAACCATGAATGGCACGACAAACAAGGATCGAACAAACTACTTCGAGACCCTGCCCGCAAATCAACTTGATCTCGGACTCTTCTTAGAATCCGATCGCATGAAATCGCTTGATATAAGCCAGTCTACACTCGATAACCAAAGGGCGGTCGTCCAAGAAGAAAAGCGACAAAGCTATGACAACCAACCCTACGGCCAACTCAGCGAAACCGTTGACAAGATGGCTTACGAAAGCTTCGGATATCAGCACACCACAATAGGTTCGATGACTGACCTCAATGCCGCAACCCTCGAAGACGTTCGGGCCTTCTTTAAAATCTATTACGCTCCCAACAATGCAGTTCTCGCGATTGCCGGCGATTTCAACGAAGGTGACGCGAAGAAGAAGGTCGAAAGGTACTTCGGCCAAATTCCCCGCCAAGCAGATCCACCACCGGTTGAACTCACCGAACACATGGGCATCCAGGAACAGCGAAAGACCATCACCGACACCTTAGCCCGGCAAGTACGTTACGAAGCGGCCTATAAAACAGTCGCGGGTAACGATCCCGATGCTCCCGCCCTTCAAATGCTCGGTAGCATTCTGAGTCGAGGAAGGTCCGGTCGATTGTTCAAAGCGATCACCGAGAAGCGAATTGCCCAAAACGCCACCGCAGGCGGACAAACGGGACGCGGTCCAGGACTATTTACTTTTTCGGCAACCCTCACCGCAAGCGGAAAAGTGGAGGACGTAGAAAAAGCGTTCGACGACGAAATATTGAAGATCCAGGTTACTGGTGTCACCGAAGACGAAATCTCTAAAGCGAAAACCCAGGCAATTTCCAATGTGCTCGTTGGGGGCGGGGGAGGCCGAGGCGGAGGGGGCCGAGGCGGAGGTGGTAACACCGCCCTGAGCAAGGCCAATGCTCTCTCTCAAAATGCCGTCTTTTGGAACGATCCAGGAAGAGGCAACAAGAGCCTTGAAAGAACTCTCGC
>JAYVXG010000384.1:0-5566 GCA_043785475.1 Armatimonadota bacterium | reverse complement strand
GTTTACGCAGGCGAAATCGTGGGCGTTATTGGTCTCAACGACATCATCACGGGATACACAATTTGTGACCCCGATAAGATGATCGCGCTTGAAGCCATCAAATTCCCTGAGCCAGTTATCCAAATCGCCATCGAACCAAAATCGAAGGCCGACCAAGAGAAACTGGGTCAATCGCTGCAGCGCCTGGCGCAAGAAGACCCGACATTCCGAGTCTTTACCGATGCCGAGTCCGGACAAACGATCATTTCAGGAATGGGCGAGCTTCACCTGGAAATTATTGTTGACCGATTGAACCGAGAGTTTGGCGTCCAAGCCAACCAAGGCAAACCCCAAGTCGCTTACCGAGAAACGATCAAAGGAACCTCGAAGGCAGAAGGACGTTTCGTCCGACAGTCGGGTGGTTCCGGTCAATACGGAGTGTGTACGATTAGTATTGAACCGATGGAAGTTGGACAGGGCTTCGTGTTTGAGAATAAGGTTGTTGGTGGTTCGATTCCTAAGGAATACATTCCGGCGATCGAAAAGGGTGTCCGAGAGGCAATGCTCAGTGGCGTTCAAGCTGGATATCCAGTTGTTGACATCAAGGTTAAAGTTCTTGATGGTAGCTACCATGACGTTGACTCGAACGAAAACGCATTTAAGCAAGCGGGCGTACTCGCTTTCAAGGCTGCGATGAAGACGGCAACGCCAATTATCAAGGAGCCAATCATGCATGTTGAAGTTACTACGCCAGAGCAAAACGTCGGCGACGTAGTTGGAGACATCAATGGTCGACGAGGACGAATAGAAGGAATGGCGCCGGCGCCGGGTGGAGTCAGCATCGTAAACGCACATGTGCCTCTTTCCGAAATGTTTGGATACGTAACGACCTTGCGGTCGTTGACTCAGGGGCGTGCTCAGCCAAACGTGACTCCTTCGCACTACGAAGAAGTTCCGAAGTCGGTTGAAGCTGAAATTATCGCTAAGGCACAAGGCGGGCGATAAATCAGCTAGCAGTCGACAGTTGACAGTCGGCAGAAAGAAGCCTCGATCGAATGGTCGGGGCTTTTTTTTGGCTTTCAACTTTCAGACGAATTGGAGTCAAAGTTTGTTTATGAGTCTGAAGTGAGATACTATCAACCAATGAGTCTGACGGGTATTTGGGAAGGATACTATTTCCAAAATTGGGTGACTGGGGAATCAGCGGACATCGATGAGACATCTCGATGGGCTAGTCCGATCAAAGCTGACTTGACTGAAACAAACGGAACAATCGCAGGAACAATGGTTGACCTTAAGCCTATCAGGGAAATGGGTGGGCGTGAGTGTTATGAGTTGTTGCAGTCTAAAATGGTGTGGCTACAAAAGAGGGAGTGGAAGCTTTTTCTTGATCAAAATCCTAACGTGATTATGCGAACTGAACTTCCTTCGATGAGTACGATTGACGGCAAAATCGAAGGTCGCGAAGTGACGCTGGTCAAGGAATACGGAGGGCACCAAATTACCAGTTGGATCATGCCTGACAAAGAAACGTCTGAAAAAATCCCAACTGCACCCGTCTATTACCATGGCGAACTGAGTGAAGACAGCAATCTCATCATTGGCACATTTCAAGTAGTCGATCCATCTGGCCGCAGTCCTACGATGAAGGGTCGTTTTCGACTACGGAAGACTTCAAATGCTTGAAGCCAGAAGCCAGAAACTTGCAGCTAAAATTGCCCTTGCTAACACCTTGACTTCCCGGGTAAACTCCCGTTTGTCTGAGACCCTGCCGTGCGGTTTGGGTGAGACCGAAGTTGGGCGACGGGTCGCCCTAAACCATTGATCCAATTTAGGAAAAAATAACAAAATGGCAAGAGCTAAATTCGAAAGAAACAAGCCGCACGTCAACGTAGGCACAATTGGCCACGTTGACCACGGCAAGACTACGTTAACCGCCGCTATCACGGGCGTTCTCCAGACCAAAGGTCTCGCAACTGCAAGACGATACGATGAAATTGACTCAGCACCTGAAGAAAAGGCAAGAGGAATAACCATCAACATCTCGCACCAGGAGTACGAAACGGATACACGGCACTACGCCCACGTTGACTGTCCTGGACACGCCGACTTTATCAAGAACATGATTACCGGCGCTGCTCAAATGGATGGCGCGATCTTGGTTGTTGCAGGTACCGACGGTCCTATGCAGCAAACTCGAGAGCACATCCTTTTGGCTCGTCAGGTTGGCGTACCTTACATCGTCGTTTACATCAACAAGGCCGACCAAGTCGACGATCCTGAGCTTCTCGAACTCGTCGAAATGGAAATCCGAGAATTGTTGACTAAATACCAGTTTGACGGAGATAACACTCCAGTTATTATTGGTTCGGCTCGAAAAGCTTTGGACCAAGTTGAAGCTGGAAAAGTTGACTACGAAGACAAGAATGTCAAGTCGGTTCTCGACTTGATGGCCGCAGTTGACTCATGGATCCCAACTCCTTCGCGAGACAAGGATAAGCCATTCCTGATGGCCGTTGAAGACGTATTTACGATCACTGGTCGTGGTACGGTTTCCACCGGTCGTGTTGAAAGAGGTCAGCTCAAATCGATGGAAGAAGTCGAAATCGTTGGATTGCGAGAAGCACCAAAGAAGACGATCTGTACTGGCGTTGAAATGTTCCGAAAGACCCTCGACTATTGTGAAGCTGGCGACAACGTCGGTCTCCTTCTTCGAGGTATCGACCGAGAAGGTATCGAGCGCGGAATGGTTATCTGTAAGCCAGGTTCCATCAAGCCTCACACGCAGTTCAAGGCAGAAGTCTACGTCCTCTCGAAAGATGAGGGTGGGCGACATACGCCATTCGTTCCTGGTTACCGACCTCAGTTCTTCTTCCGAACAACTGACGTTACGGGAACCATTGACGAGATCCGCGGTCAAGGCGGAGCGGTTGCTGAAATGTGTATGCCTGGCGACAACGTCAGCATGACGATCACATTGATCCAACCAATCGCCATGGAAGTCGGCTCCAAGTTCGCTATCCGAGAGGGTGGACGAACGGTTGGTGCCGGTGCCATCACCGAGATCGTTAAGTAAGACTTCGGTCTTATGAGTCAAAAAAGCCCTTGAGGAAACTCAAGGGCTTTTTTGTGCCAGAATTTCGCAATGTCAATTCTAAAGAAGTTGTTTGGAAAATCGCAAAAAATGCATCCTGATGACGCTGTGAGGATGGCATTGGCCAAAAATGGCGACGACGGGTCGAAGGTTCGATTAGTAGATCACTTCGCGTACTTTAAGAACGAATTGGACACGGCTACATACATGACCTTTGTTCAAGGTCGCGGATATATGGTCGACTTATCGGCAGAAGAGTTTGGTGTCTCTTTCAAAAAGGAGGCTAGTGTTGCAAGTCCCGAATTTGATATGGAAATTGCAATTTTGACGGTAAAGGCGGCGGAATTAAAGGGGGAATACGATGGTTGGGGCTGTCCTGTCACGAAGTAGAAATGTTCAATGAATCACCGCCTCATCACTCCGCTGAGGATGTGTAATGGTTGAAATTGTATGAACTAAATGATGGGCAGGTGATACCTGGCCCCCAAATTATTTCTTCAGCACCTTATTCATTCCGACCAGCCCTTGGTCTGGTCCCCGGAACCCGAAATGGCCGTAAAACGCCTGCCGATCTAGCCCAGTAAACAGTTTGACCATCGCGCCGGGGGTACCGTTCTTGCTGAGCCAATCGTCCAACTCCTGCATGATTAGTTTTCCGACTCCTTGAGATTGATAGTCAGGATGGACGATGACGTTTGAGATGAGATAGTTTCCGGACTGGTGGCCGAGGATCGAGCCGGTGCCGATCGTCTTGCCCTCGTATTCGGCAACGGCGGTACACATCGGTTCTTCCACCGAAATTCTCAGCTTTTCCTCGTTGTCTTCAAAGGTCCAGTGGACGGCAATCATCAATTCTTTCAATTCGCTCGGAGATAAGTGGCGGCGAACCAATTTGACGCCTTCCAATTTCTCGCGACGGTCCGCAAGAAATCCCCCTTCGGCGAACCGCAGTCGGACCCCATTGCAGTCTTCGACGTTGTACTCCTTCACTCCCCACGGCTTGGGCTCAAGGTCGGAGACAATGTTTGCTCCGGCGGCTTGGCGAGCGGCGTAGTGGTGTTCGATATTGACGACATTCAGGAACATCGACAAGCCCCGACTCGCCGTGCACAACTCTGGGTCAAGCGAGAATTGCAACTCGGCCGAACCCAACCTGCATCCGGCGTGAGTTGGCGGATCACCCCATTGCCAATCGCTGATGGCTCCAAGGACGTCACGATAGTAAGACAAAGTCTCAGCGATATTTGCAACCGGCAGAATTGGAGTTATGGACCGGACTCGACTTTCCATTTTTCTGGGCTAGCAAGAAACGTTTTTGCCTTCGTCGCCAAACACCGCAATCCGTTCTTCGGTGGAAGTCCTTGGTGTTCCCTTCAAAACATAGTGGTACTGTAGTGCTCGTCGTCGTGCATTTGATTTATTCGTTGGCGTTCCGTGGGGTGTCAATCCGTCAAAAATTAGGCAGCCACCAGCGGGCAACGGTGTCGCAACTTGGCCAGTCTTTCCGAGTACGTCTGCATCACAAATTTGCCAGTCTCGCCGATTCCAATGTGGCACTGGGCCAGCTTTGTGTCCACCGGGCAGGAAGTGCATGCATCCATTTTCGGGGAAAGTCGCGTCGAGAGCGATCCAAACGCCGACCACCTTGGTTCCGAGGGGAATATTGAAGTAGGCATGGTCTTGATGCCATGGTTTTTCGCGCCCGAATCCAGGCGGCTTGAAGAGGGCCATGTCTTGAAACATTTCGCATTCGCCGCCAAGCAAGGACTCAACCACCGCGATCAATTGTGGGTCTGTCATCATGTCCATCGTCGCCTGGTTGAGATGACTGAACCACATGAATTTGCGGACGTAGTCCTGTTTTTCTTCGGGTGGAAGGGAATCCAAAATGCCCTGGGCTTCACTTTCGAATTGAAGTTGAGTTCCGTCGGGGATTTCTGAATTAACCAAATCAACAAGTGCTGTGCGCGCAGCCGCTATTTTATCGGGCGAAAAGGCGTTAGCAACTGAGATGAATCCGAGTTCAAAATATTGCTCTCGGATCGAGTCATTGATCTCAGAAAACGAAGGGATTGGTTCAATTAGGGCTTCCGGCGCATATAGACCGGTATCATACGCCGCAACTGGAATGGAATCGATCGAGAGAGCCATTAACCTGGATTATACATTTGACTATGACTTCAATTTCGAAAGTTTGATGGCGAAAATTCCAGCTAGTCCCCAAAATACGAGTGCAATCCCTAAGGAGAACCAATCATTCGACAATCAGAATTTCAAGAAATGGGACGGATCGAGGTAACTAATAGTAAAAGTCGCCATGAGGCACTCGCTGAAGAGAAAAAATTTGAAGCATCGTTGTTGCGCCTTGTTGTAAGCCTTTTTTTAGCCAAGCAGTCCTCAGATTCAAGTATAAGGACTGAATCAAAAACTGTTTTGATTCAGTACTTTGATGTCAATGTTGACGAATATGGGATCCCGCGACCAAGACCCCCA
>JAYVXG010000383.1:0-5574 GCA_043785475.1 Armatimonadota bacterium | reverse complement strand
AACCTCAGGAAGCTTTGTCTGCCGACGAAGAAGTAAGGCAACTCCGTAGCGCCATAGACTGTTTTCCTGCTTACTCGTGAGAACATAAATAGACAGTTCATCGTCGTCAATGGCTGCCTTTTCGGATACCGGAAACGGGCCTCCATGAAATCTGGTCGAGGCCGCGACGAACTGGAGGGCGCGGCCCTCATAGTTTCCAGCTTCCGTTTCAACTTTGATTTTGAACGACCGAGTTTCCGAGCATGCCTTTGCCACAGCAGGCAGATAGACGAGTCGCCCAAACAATCCCTTATTCGACTTTTGTACTTCCTGCATGATGTTCGTTGTAAGTCCAAGGGTTGCGACATTAACAAACACATCACCCTGAAAGACACCGACATCAATTAATTTAACAACTGCGTCGTTAAGGTGGAACTGGATTGCGTCCTCCAGCTTGAGTGGAATCTCAAGTTCGCGAGCAAGTGAATTGCCGGTGCCAAGCGGAAGAATAGACAAGACAATATCGGTATCCACAAGAGCTCCGGCGGCGGCCCTAACCGAACCGTCGCCCCCTCCGATCCATATATTCTTGATACCGCTCTTTTTGGCTTTTTCGATGGCCGCAGCCTGCTCACTCGGTTTCGACGCCAAAACTATAAACTCGGCCAGTCTGCCGAGTTCTTTCTCGACTGATTCGTAAAGCGCTTTGCCTTTCCTTGCCTTCGAATTGAGAATAACGACAAAACGACGGGGAGATTCGGGCACGGACAATTGTGGCACCTGTTTGGTTAAATCATGTGGGATTCGATCAACCATAAATAGACTTCAAGCTCTCCTGATATTTTGGTAAGAATATCTGCGCTAATAGCATCTCCGGCGTCGGCAGAATTTTCGATACTTTCATGAAGCCCCTCAACCGTCGCAGATATAGATTTGGACAATCCGTCGCAAGCGGCCGTCCCGCTAAGCAGGCCAGAAGGAAAGGGCTTGAGTTTTGTCCTCTCACCGACTTTTGTTGGAGTTACATCCATGACCGCGCCAAGCTGCCTCGCTCGCTCGGCGATCTCATCGATTCCTTTTTCTACCGTCGCCGCGACCTCGTCGAGCAAGCGGTGAATCGCAATGAAATCTTTATCCCGCAAATTCCAGTGAGCAAGTTTTACATGGCTCTTTAGGTCAGTTGCATCATAAATCAGAGGCATGAGTATGCCGCTGACTTCGGTCTTGGTCTGATCGCTCAGCGGATTTCGACTATTTGTTCGCATTGTAAGTTTTGGTAAAGGCAAATACCCTTCCCAATTGCTGACTCCAAATTTATCGACTTCATACGGATGGAGTAAATTTTAACTAAAGCGGCAAACCGGAGTCAGGGTCTGCTGGAAAACGAGTTTTTCCCCGGAGCAGATGACCCAAGTCATCCACGACACCAACGTATGCGTGTCCAAGATTGGGCCCCATCCGGCAAGTACCCAACGCGATCGCACATTTTTTTCCGTCGCCGAGGTCGACGATTGCTACCGCCGCTGCATTCTTGAGGTTTATCGTTGTTCCCTGGAAGGTTAAGAGGTCACCATTGACAGAGAACCCAGCCTTAATGCACAGGTTTTTCATTTGAGGCATTGTCGACGGATGTCCGATGAGGAGCTTCTTATCCAAATTGTCTAATTTTCCGTTACGCGACGGCGCCGGGCCATCCTCCATATACTCGGGATGACTTGAATCCCTCACTACTTCAAATCCTGATGTACTTTCCCCGAAGGAATTAAATTTGGGAGCCGGACCGACCCTAAGGGCTCGATGATACGGATCAAAATACACCTTGTTTGGATGAAAGTCGGGCATGGCGATCGTGAACCGTCCATCAGAGTTCACGTTCTTCGTGTCGAGCGTTCGAACTTGCATGCCGCCACCTTTGTTTTCGAACCAAAGATCTATTGGCATTCGGAATCTCTTCCCAATCCAAGCAAGTTTGCCCTCAAATTTTCCTGTCGAATACTTCCCCGCCTCGAGCGAAACGTTGGCAAAACCTGGCCGTTTGAACCAATCATCGAAAAAGTCCTGGAGTTGAAATTGTGCCATTCGACTGATGACGATGGATTCAAATTCCTCCCACTCCGCAGGATCCCCTTTTTGATGAGTTTGCACCCAATACCTCATACAGTCAACTAAGTTGGTGGTCCCAATAAGGTGTTCTAACATTGAAAGGACCAGGGCTCCTTTTCCGTAACCAAGTGACCCACCGGCCGTACCTGTAAGAACGCCCGAGTTCATGAGAGTTGCGTTGTTGTACTCCTCTTCAGGAAGACTTACCGTCTGAAATGCCTCGCGCCGATCGAGAGAATTGCCTATTGGGACTTCCCGAGCATAAAATCCTGCGGACCAATTGGCGAAGCTCTCGTTCCAAAATGACTTCAAGTAAGTGTTGGGAAGGATTCCGCCCCACCAAGTGTGTGACGGCTCATGGGCATCTTCTTCGGGGAGGCCCCCGCCATAAGTGGCGTACGAATAAGCTTCCAAGGCTCCTCCCCCGTAGACTGGGCTATCTAGCGCGCCGTAAGAGTCAAACGGGAACGTCCCAAACTCCTTTTCGAAGAGCCGGATGATCGGTGCGTAGAGTTTTGGTTGCAACTCCATGCGCTTGAGATCGACGCGAGGACTCCACATTTGGAGTGTTCTGCCGTCAAACTTCTCGGAGACGTGCCGGGTCTTTAGAACGGTAAGGCTCCAATATATGGTTGGCAAATCCATCTTGAACATCTCTGCGACAAGCTTGGTTTTCGTATCTTTTCCCAAGTAGTTACCTTGGGCGACCACGGTCCAATCCTTGTCGGGAGGAACTACCGATATTTCGTACGTCGTCGGCATCCGATTGACCATTGGGTACCAGTAATCGTTCGTGAGCGTAGCGATCGCTGGCGAAATTGAGCCCGCGTAATTCGGGAGTTTGACGGTCCCCGTGTAAGCAATTGTGAAACTGAAGTTGCCATTCGGTTGCTTAGGGATCATGACGATTCCACCAGATTGTTTATATGAAACCGGCTTAATGCCATCGGTCATTGACGTAACTTTGTAGCATGGGGAAAACCTGAGGGCGTGAAATTTGACCGAATTGGGCGTCACTTCGGCATTGACATAGTCCATGATCCCGGCTTCTTTCCGGCCAATATCGAACTGAACATGGACCTTGTGGTGCCGTAATCTGAGGCCGTCTTTGGTTTGCTCGTCGATGAATTTGAGCTTCGACCCGACCCGCTCAAAAAGAAGTTCTCCAATGTCTTCGGATGTCAACGGTGTGGTGAAGACGACGAAGTTCCCGACACCTGGCATCGCGAGTTCTTCCGCTGTCCAGCCAAATTTACCGACCGCATAAGAACCACCCTTGAGGACTTTGAATTCACTACCGTTGCCGGTTGAATATTTTGCCAGGCCATCGAAATCTTTCTTCTTAGCAAGGTTGCTGAGAGTTTCGACGGTGGGCTGCTGGAGAAAGGATGCCAAAAGTGCTAGGTGAAACATGCTGTATTAGTATCCACTAAGTTGCGTCTGAGTTAGCCAAACTGGTATCTTCTCTATTCTCGTGGCGACATAGCTCAGTTGGTTAGAGCGAACGGTTCATACCCGTTAGGTCGATGGTTCGAGTCCATTTGTCGCTACCATTCTTTTGCTGAAGGCAAAAGAATCCCCGCCATAGCTCATCGAGCCTCAGGCGATGATTGAGGCGAAGGAGGGCCATTCCCTACTTTCCCTTTTTCTTCGTTGACAAAGGTTCGACGAACGACTTGCCGGAACGTTCTTCAACAAGCTGAACAAGAGCCGCGTGGTTTTCGCAGTAACCCGAGAGTAGCCACTTTTTGCCTTCGAGGCCAACAATCCAATGATTTCTTGGTTCGGCAATAAATGAGCCTAGACGCAATGCGGAAATTTTGTCGAATCGCGCCGACTTATCCACTTTGCCAGATCGATTGACGATCTTAACTTCCGAGTCCGTGACTTCAATATGCCGACCGCACACCGTCAATGCCAACCAAATGCTCCAGATGGTTAGGGGTAAATAAGCAAAGTACACGAATTCGTACGGTTGAAAGATCCTTCCGAAACGGAAGTATGAGACGATCTTCATGCCAAGAACAATGAGGTTCATGCCGGATAGAACCCAAAGGAACAGGTAACCAGTCAGAACTCTATTCTTTGAATATTTAAAGATCATCTGAGTTTCGCCTGCATTCATGTTACTGGAAGGTTTGATAGTGATGCGAATCTACAAGGGGGTCGCCCCCCTCAGTCACGGCAAAGCCCTCGTGACAGCTCCCCCGAGGGAGCAGCGTGGCTATTTTCTGCTCACGCCAAATTTGCTAAAGGCTAACAGCTGAAGGCTAAGGGCTTTTCTTCCCTTCTCTCTTCACCAACATCTTCAAAATCGGGGCGGCGACGATGGAGGTTAAGAGTGACATTCCGACCAGGAGCGAATAGATGTCCTTGCCGATAACCCTGAACTGGAAACCAAGTCCGGCGATGATGATGCCGACTTCGCCACGGGGGACCATGCCGATCCCGACCAACATCCGATCATCCTTGGCTCCCAACCATGCGCCAACGAACTTGCCGACTATCGCCAGAACCGAAATCAAAATTAAGCTGCCAATTGCTCCCAAACTCTTGAATGCCGAGATATCGACATTGAGGCCGGCCGATATGAAGAAGAACGGAACGATGAACTCGTTCAGGTCGATCACCTTCTCGTGAATCCAGTCGCGATAGTCAGTCTCAGCGAGCACCATTCCGACCAGGAATGCACCAATAATTGCGGCAAGGCCCAGCTGATTGGCCAGCACCGCTACCCCGATGCACAGGGCAATCGACAGCGACCACGGCGAGAGCGGACTCAACGGTTTGTCAAGCATTTGCCCTTTCGATTTTGCCAGCCGACGACCAACTGTCGCCATGATAAAGATGAAACCGAGCGACTGAACGGCGACCAGCCCGATCGAGGCAAAGTTGATGGCTTGACCGGTGGATATAGAAGAAACAACGCTCAGCACCAACATGGCCAGCACGTCATCGATGACGGCCGCGCCGAGGATGACTTGGCTATATTTCTTGTCAATAACACCGAGTTCTTGGAGAATTTTCGCCGTGATTCCGGCGCTCGTCGCAATGAATGCCGCGGCCACGAAAACCGCTTGCGCATTGGGAAGTCCTACGAAGTGAGCCCAGCCAAAGCCGACGACGAACGGCACAATTACGCCGAGGACGGCGACGGTGAACGCTTCCTTTCCGACTTTTCCGATCTTGGCAAACGGAGTTTCCAAGCCCACGCTAAATAGCAGAAATGCGGCTCCGAGCTCCCCGAGGTCGACAAGAATGGGAGTGTCTGCGGTTGATATCCAGCCAAAGACCGACCTGCCGACCGAAACTCCAGCGAAGATTTGCCCCACGACCGACGGCATCTTGAGACGCATGGCGATTTCCCCGCCGATTATGGCGGCGAGGAATGCGATGAAGATGGCGGTCAGGGCCGAAGAGTGTTCCATGCGGTTGGGTTGAGGGTACTCAGTTTATACGGAGTGATACCCTATTTCGCTTCGCCAGATTCTA
>JAYVXG010000382.1:0-1624 GCA_043785475.1 Armatimonadota bacterium | reverse complement strand
ATCCCTAAATCGAACCATCTTTCGTCACATTACACCCTACCTGCAAACTCGTCCAGCCTTTCCGGTTCTTCCCTCGCTTCTTCCGCTTCTTCCGCTTCTTCCGCTTCTTCCGCTTCCGTCGTCTCAGCGACATCCCGAGAGCGTCAAGCGAATCGGGACCCCTAGGACTTCTGCCATAACTTGGAACCCATCCCACTTCGTGACCGTTTCTGAGTAAGATGGTTTCGACCGTGCCACTTGTATCCATAAAAAATCTAACCGTCCGATACGGGTCGTTTGTCGCCTTAAACGACTTCTCGTGCGACATCGAACCCGGTTGCACCGGGCTTCTCGGGCCAAACGGCGCGGGCAAAACAACCCTCCTCAAAACCATCCTTGGTTTTGTCAAACCCGCCTCGGGAGGCGGCAATATCCTCGGCCTCGACATCCACGCAGACGGAAGGCAGATTCGACAGCGAGTCGGACTCATGCCCGAACAGGATTGCCACATCCCCGGACTTTCTGCCGTTGGCTTCGTTGCCTACGCGGGAGAGTTAGCAGGAATGCCTGGAGACCAAGCCCTGCGAAGGGCCCACGAAGTTCTCGAGTACTCCGGCTTGGGTGAGGCCCGATACCGAAATGTCGAAACATTTTCGACGGGTATGAAGCAGCGAATCAAGCTCGCCCAAGCCATGATCCATGGTCCGAAGCTTTTACTTCTCGACGAACCAACCAACGGCCTCGACCCCAAAGGCCGCGAGGAAATGCTCGACCTTATCAAGGATATTTCGCACGGCAAAGGCGTCAACGTTCTTATCAGCTCCCACCTGCTGCCCGACATTGAACGGGTGTGTGATCGGGTCGTCGTGGTTCTCAAGGGGCAACTTGTTTCGCAAGGAACCCTCAAAGATTTGAAGGCGATCGAAGGGCAACCACTCGATGTTGACCTTCGCGAAAGGAGTGAAGAATTCTTGGCCAAGGTTAGAGAGAAAGGCGGGTATGCCGCCGCGACCAAGCGGGCAACCTACCGGGTGCAAATTGCCGGAACCCGAGAAAACGCAATCGCCGTCATCTTGCAAGCCGCCAGTGAAACCAACGCCCAGGTGCGCGGGGTCAAGCTGGCCGAACGAAGCCTCGAAGACGCATTTTTGGAGGCGATTCAATCGTGAGCAGCACCAGTTCTTCGCCGATATCTGACCTGAGCTATCGCCATTACGATGGCCCACTCGAATCACCGGTCGCCCGCTGGTGGTGCATCGCCAAGATGACAATGCAAATGGCGACCAAAAAGCGCGGATTCTGGGGATGGTCGATCTTTAGCGCCTGGTGGTACATCATCCTCTTGGCAATTTTTTGGTTCGTCGATAACCTCATGGGCGCTGTGGGAAGTGGCGGACCTGGCTCAAATATTTTTCTTAAGCAGATCACATGGAAGGATCAATTTGTCCATGCATTCTCGTTTTCGCAACTACTTTTGATGGTTGTAGCCCTTCTGGTCGGAGTTGGCACCATTGCCAACGACAATCGCTCGAATGCCTTGCTGGTATATCTCAGTAAGCCGTGTACACGATTTGATTATGTGTTTGGCAAATGGCTTGGCATCTTCATTCTTGTGACCAGCGTTTCACTGGTGCCCATGATGATT
>JAYVXG010000381.1:0-1630 GCA_043785475.1 Armatimonadota bacterium | reverse complement strand
CGGCAAAATCCCACAACCCGTTGAGGTTTTGCCACCGAGTGCGTACCATCGAGGGGCGAGGATATTCGGGTAGCACGCTGGCCGGGTTAACCTTATCCGCCCATTGCGTTTTTAGGTGCGAGGGCACGGGTTTCCAAGAATCTTGTCCGTAATTAGTCATGGCGCATGTTGCGAGAATGACGATCGATCCGATCTTCAAGTCCATCAAGACACAATTATAGCGATTTCTTGCTTCAATAGCGAGGCTAAACCGCCACAAGCCGTGTAAAATTTCGAAACAATGTTACTCGTACTTGTGAGTGCTGGATTTGCGATGTGTAGTCTAAAGCCTGTTGTCCTTCGATGTGAAAATTTAGTAAGCCCGGTTGGGATCGAAACGTCTTCTCCTCGACTTAGTTGGAAGTTGGAGGGTGCGAAAGGGTTGAATGACCTGAAGCAAACTTCGTACGAGATACTTGTCGCCACCGACAAGTCCAAATTGAATCCTGAAAACGCTGACGTCTGGAAGTCCGGCGAGGTTCAAACGGGGTCCACGTACGGAATACAAGTTCCCAATAAAGGGCAAATGGGTGTCACTACCCGAGGGACGATGACGACAAAAGTGTCCACCGGCTTGTACCCGTTCCATCAATATTTCTGGTCAGTTCGAGTCAAAGACCAAGATGGAAAAGCTTCGGATTGGTCGTCGGCCTCCGAGTTTGCCACGGGACCGATGAAGTCCGAGGATTGGATTGCCGACTGGATCGGCTTCGACAAGCTTCGTGACAACACTCCGAAGGTTGGCGAGCATATCCTTCCTCCTCCTGCTTTCTTGCGGCAAAGATTCCTCGTCACGAAGTCGGTCAAGCGAGCGGTCTTGCACTGTTCAGCATTTGGAATGGCTGAGTTCCATATCAACGGGAAAAAGGTCGGCAATGAGTACTTCATGCCAGGATGGACCGACTATGAGAAGCGGGTGTATTACCATTCCTATGACATCACAAAATCGCTCCATAAAGGCGAGAACGCGGTGGGAGCCATTCTTGGCGACGGTTGGTATACCGGCTATGTGGGATTCGGAGCGAACCGAGACCATTACGGCAAGCATACGCGGGTCATCGCTCAGCTTGAAATTGAGTATAGCGACGGCAGCCGGGTCTCGGTTCCGACAAACCGAAGTTGGAAAGCCTCTGCAGGTCCCATTGCTTACTCTGACTTCTTGATGGGCGAGCAATTCGACGCTCGTGAAGAACAACAAGATTGGGCAACGGCAAAATTTGACGATTCGAAATGGGAACCGGTCGTAACGGGGGCTGTTTCGAAAGGCAAGTTGGAAGCCTTTCCGAGCAATCCGGTCAGAGCATATGAAGTGGTGAAGCCGATTTCACTCTCCGAGCCAAAGCCAGGAGTTTATGTCTATAACCTTGGTCAGAATTTGGCGGGGTTTGTTCGACTGAAGATCAATGGCGATCGGGGACAAAAGATTGTCATCCGCCACGCAGAACGGCTCAACCCCGACAACACGGTTTACACGACCAACCTCCGAAGTGCGGTTGCCACTGACACGTATATTTGTAAGGGCGGAGGCATGGAAGTTTGGGAACCGAAATTCACGTTCCACGGATTCCAGTATGTCGAGGTAACCGGTTTG
>JAYVXG010000380.1:0-1634 GCA_043785475.1 Armatimonadota bacterium | reverse complement strand
TAGCATTTTAAGTAGCGAAATCTAAACTATGAGCATGACGAAGAAGTTGATTTTGGTAGCAATTGGCGCGCCACAAGACCCTCCTGTTTAATCCCGCTCCTCGCCTTTGCCTAGCTCTGATACAATAGACCCGTGCTCACCGCGCTCATCACACTTTCATTGACCATGATTAATCCTTCCCGCGATTGGCTTCTCGGAAATCACACCTACCTTGCCAAGCTAGCCATCGAAAAGAACAAAACCACCCTAAGCAACGGACTTATCTCTCGATCATGGATATCCGAGTTCGGATCGTGTTTCAGCTTCCGCGAAGAGAGCAATAAAGCCGAATTCCTGAGGACGGTAAAGCCCGAGGCCTCGATCACGATCAAGGGCCAGCGGTACACCGTCGGCGGACTCGAATCTTTCCCCGACCACGCCTACGTCGACCAAGCGTTCCTGGCCAAGGCAAAACCGCTCGCCAACACTCTTCAACTCGGCCTGATCTATCCAGAGCCATATAAACCCCTTATCGAAAATGAGCGAAACCCAAAAGGACAGGGGATGGCTCTGGGCTATCAGAGCAAGGAGTTGCCCGGCATTACCGTCACAGTCCACTATCAAATGCCCGACTCTCTTCCCGTAATCTCCAAGTGGATTGAGGTGAAAAATAACACGGGCAGCCCGATCGTTCTCGAAAAATTTGAGAATGAAATCCTTGCCGCCGTCGAAGGCGAATCGGCAGTGGACGAAAGCCCCGAATGGCGCAAACCGACCATGTTTGTTACCAGTGACTATACTTTTGGCGGAATGTCGCCTAATGCTCACGCCAAAGGCGTGCATTGGCAGACCGACCCAACCTACACCACCCAAGTTAGCTACGACCTAAAAACGCCGTGCCTGTTGGTCGGCGAGCCGCAAATTGGACCGGACATCGAGATTCCCGCAGGTGAGACTTTCACGAGTTACCGAGTCCACGAGTTGCTCTACGATTCATTCGATCGTGAGCGAAACGGATTAGCCGTCCGCAAAATCTATCGCACCCTCGCACCGTGGAGCCAAGACAGCCCCCTCATGATGCACCTCACGAGCACGGAGAAGAAAACGGTGCATACGGCGATTGACCAGGCGGCGGAATGCGGATTTGAGATCATCATTTTGAGCTTCGGGAGCGGCGTGAATATGGAGTCGACCGATCCGGCTGAGATTCAGAAGTTCAAAGAGTTTCGAGAATATGCAAATTCGAAAGGTTTGCGGCTGGGTGGATATTCCCTTTTGGCAAGTCGTCGAATTGACGACGAGAACGATGTGATCAATCCCAAGACCGGGAAAACGGGAGGTGCGATCTTTGGTAACTCGCCGTGTTTGGAAAGTAAATGGGGTCAGCAGTATTTCGAAAACATCGAAAGGTTCATCGAAAAGACCGGATTTGACCTGCTGGAGCATGACGGGAATTATCCGGGAGATATTTGCGCTTCAACCTCTCATCCTGGACATGTAGGATTGGAAGATTCACAGTATAAACAGTGGTTGAGGATTACCAAATTGTACAAGTGGTGTCGCGCAAGAAATGTGTTTTTGAATGTGCCCGACAATTATTTCATGTCGGGGTCGAACAAGACGGGAATGGGATACCGAGAGACGAATTGGTCCTT
>JAYVXG010000379.1:0-1636 GCA_043785475.1 Armatimonadota bacterium | reverse complement strand
CGGCGGTACCGAGTCGCATTTCAAGCAGGCGAAGGAAGTTAAGGCTGGTGTTGCCGTTCATTCGCTGTGCCTTTTTGAAGGTGTTTGAGAACTGTTTCTCCAACATGTTGTAGTAGCGTCGAATTACTTGCTTTGCAAGCAACTGTTCGCCGTACTCGGAACGTCGGTTGTTATCCTTCTGATTGGGACCGTGCTGACCAGCCGGGTAGGCGCGTTTAGACGCCGGGCTCTTTGGCCGTCCCCAAATGTCGTAGCCGACCATTCGGCAAATGTCTGTTTTTCTTCCTCGATAAGTCGCCATGAGCAAATTTCACGCGGAAACCCGCGAACTACAAATAATACACGAATGAGGGCCTGTTTTGCTACGCTACCTTGTGAAATCATGCGAGTTTGCGGGATAAGCTAGAAACAATGATGGTTGGTGCACTCGCTCTTGGACTCGCGGTTGTCGCGAATACGCCTTCGGTGGCTCGGCTGGTTCGGGTTCCATTGAGAGTCAACTTCCCCACCGAGGGCGAAGTTCGACAAGAGTTTAGCGGCATCAAGCCTGGATTCAACTTTACCGAAGTGATTCCATCATGGAACATTGACAACGCAACAAAAGGAGCAATTCGAATTGAATTGAGAGTCAATACTCCAACGGGAAAAAGCAAATGGTTTGTGCTGGGAGACTGGTCTGGTGACAAGGAATGGTCTCCGCGCCAAAGCACTGACGGGCAGAAGGATGAAACAGCCACTGTCTTCACAGACACCTTACGGATTGCCCAGCCCACTGATTCCGTCGATCTCAAGGTAACCCTCAAAGCTCGAAAAGCTGACAAGAGGCCAAAGCTGAAGTTGTTGACCCTTTGCTTTTCGGACCATTTAACCGTCCACGAATTCGAAAGCTGGCCAAAAAGCCCAAATTGGGGGAGTCTGACGGACGTCCCACAAAGAGCTCAAAACAACTATCCGAACGGCGGCGTGCTTTGTTCTGCCACGAGTACCTCGATGATGTTGTCGCATTACGCCAAAATTCTGAACCGACCCGAAATCGACCACGATGTTCCGGAAGTCGAGGCCAGGGTTTGGGATCCAATATACAAAGGTGCGGGGAATTGGCCGTTTAACGTGGCCTATTTTGGTTCGTTCGAAGGTCTGAGCGGATGTGTTTCACGATTCACCTCATTGGAGGATCTCGAAATTCTGACAAAAGCGGGAATTCCCGTTGTTTGTTCGGTCAGTCTTGATTTGCTTCAAGGCAAGGAAAAAGGGCGAGAGAACGGACACCTGGTTATTGTTGTTGGCTTTGAAGCAGACGGAACGCCCATCTTCAATGACCCGGCCTTTAAGACTGGGGTGAGGAAAACGTATCTCCGTGCAAACTTTGAAAAGGCCTGGTGCTATTCAAAACGGACGGTCTATTTGATGGTTTCAGATAAGACGAAGCTTCCAAAGGATATCCACAAAGTGTGGAGTTTTCGTTAGGGCTTCCGGCACCCTTGCAACCGAAACTGCGTATCCACCATATTAGTTAGGGGAAAGGGATGAGGAAGAATTCGAGTATTTGGTCAGCGGGCATTATCGTGCTCGCAATTGTTGGATGTGCAAAGCGAGAAGCCGAAGTCGTTGAAGTTCCATTGATCGTACAAAAGGG
>JAYVXG010000378.1:0-1639 GCA_043785475.1 Armatimonadota bacterium | reverse complement strand
CCGAAAGTGCGGTCGTTTCTGCTGGCGCGTCAGATAGGACGAGACTACTATCGCGGATATCGCTCATCATTACATCAAGCTCATGCCGGCCTTGGCGCTGCATGTCAAATCCATTGTTGGCGACATTGGTCACCCGCATCATGTCTACCAAGAAGTAACCCATCAATCCCATGATCAGTCCAAAGAACGTGATCACGAAGAGCATCTCGACAAGTGAGAATCCCTTACGTTTGTTCATTTACCTGGCTCCGTCGCAACTAGGGTATCGAGTTGCACTGACGAGCTTATGCTGCCAGCTGTGTCTTTTCGGGTCCAAGAGATCTTGACAACGATTTGTTGAACCGGGGGTGTCGAGTAGGAACCGTAAGGCGCAATTGTGTAATAGCCGCTTAGATTCTGGTTAGGGTAGAGCGTCGTGATCGCTGAAGGAACCGTGAACGTTCCTGATGTCGTGTTGAGTCGGTTACCGCATTTAAAGGCCTTCAATTCCTCCAGTTCTTGGCTACAGGCTTGATAAGCCGCAGCTTGAATTTGCGATTGAGTGGATAGCTTCCGGCTGAGAATCAGGAGTGATGAACAACCTAATACTCCTACGACGATAACAAAGAAGGCCACCATAGTGTCGACCAGCGAAAAGGCTCTCTTGCGGTTGAATCTTCTGGATGTTTGCATGGTCTTCGTGTTAGGTTTGCGGTTTACCGGTGTCGTGGACAGCTGGTTTTGGATGGTATAGTTCGGTTCTATGTTCACCTCTTTCCGCGACGAAATGTGTGGTCGGCTAGAAAAAGTACCAGCGTTTTAAAAAGCCAGTGATTAGCTGTTGCAAGATTCAAACTTGCCAAGGTTTGTGATCGAAGTCCGGACCGATTCAATTCCGACACGATTTGTCCCATCTCGCACGAAACCGCCCGGCACTTATCCATAAATTTAGCGGATTTAAGTATCGTGTGGTCGAAAACCATTTTGCCTGAGAGCCCAATATCCGCCATTAGGTATGGTGGGTCAACAGACGAAGCCGGGGAAATTCTTGGCTTGCTATTTCAGAGTTCCTATAATCTCCTGACTCCGAGTCCCGTCGGTTACGATTACCTTCACCATTGGCTTCGTGATTTCTCCATTAAAAATGAACGTGGCCGTGTTCGCTTTCCGTTCTACAAGGGCCGGTGCCCAGGTCAGACCACCATCTGGAGAATACAGGAGGGTCGAAAGCAATGAGCGACCCTCGGCCGATGAACTTCGCCACCGGATCGTAACCTTTCGGTCCGTCGGAACCGACGGCAAATCCCCTTCGAACGATACGTTCGGAGCCTGAGCACTCATTGTGATCTTGTCCATTTGGCCCCCCGGTCCCACCAAGACGACACTAGCGAGCGCACTTGGAACAGCAAGCCGAAGGCTGTCGCACGCGAATAGTTTCGGTTTGTCGTCTTCTGAGCGCGTGAATTCGACGCTGACCGGATATTGTCCCAAGGTCTTGCCACCTTTGTCGAGGAGCCTGATGAAATAGGGGCCCGACCGTTTAACCGGATCTGGAACACCCTGCTGTGAGTACATCGGAGACAAATAACCGGCCACTCCCGTGGGCGTGCGCACAAATGAACACCGGATGTCCATTACGTCCGGATCTGCGCCAGTTTGG
>JAYVXG010000377.1:0-5623 GCA_043785475.1 Armatimonadota bacterium | reverse complement strand
CCGCAATGTGGGAAAGAAAGTTCGCGAACGAACATAATGAACAGGAGGCAATCCTCACATACTAGTGGATCGTCAAACGGGGACTAGCCACTTCCTTCTCCATCGTAGGAAGTGTATTGCTCCACTCCACTGGCCGGGTAAGTGACTTGAGACAGTCGGCCAACTGAATCGTAGATGTACTGAGTTGCGTTGCTGTTCCCGTCCACGAGAGTCTTAATCCGATACAAAGCATCGTAGGTATAAGTCACAAGCTGCGTGTTTCCAAATACGTTGAGAACTTCGCCTTCACTTCCATAGGTCGTGAAGGTTTGTTTAACCTGGGTGCCAGATTCGTTGAAGTTTGTAGTCGAACTCATTGGCCCGCCAGGCCATAGGAAGGCATTAACCACGGTGCCATGCCCCGCGCCCGTCTGACCAGTCGAGGGAAGAGTCACTTGAAGAGGCTGGTCGACAATATTGTAAGTATAAGTGGTCTGGATACCCAGAGGATCCGTTGAAGTCATTACTCTGCCTTGGCTATCGTAACGAGCATGATTGACATTTCCGTTAGGGTCTGTAACCGTCAACACTTGCCCGACGGTAGCAGATTGTGTAAATACGCCATCGGACGTGTAATTGTAGGTCATGGTTGGGGCGGCAGAAGCATTGTTGGCGGGTGCCACAACTGTCAAGATATTTCCCAGTGAATCATAAGTAAAAGTCGTCGTTACCGTGCCGGTGGTCGCTCCCGGTTTTGCCGTCGTGACGCTGTTTAGCATGCCATTGGCAAAATATAAGAAGGTCGCGGGGGAATCAGATGCTCGCTGTGACTGACTAATTCTTCCGGTTGGCCAGACGGAATAGTCATAGGACATGACGGTGGTCACGCTTCTCGGCGTAGTAATCGAGCTCGGATTTCCGAACGAATCGTAGCCCATGAGAGTTATGCGTCCATCGCGATCGGTCAATCGCGTCCCTTTGCTTGGGTTCGAACCGTCCAAATACTCGATGGTAGTTGCATGTGCAGATGCATCGATAATGCCGGTCCCTCTTAGTTGACTATCCCACTTTTGAGTGTATTGAAGTTGAACCACGCTTAAAGGGTCTTTGCGTTGGACAATGGTTGAGTTGGTTCCGTATGTATAGAATTCGCCGTTTCCATTGGCATCAACAAGGCCCGTGACTTTCGACGTAGCCGCATCATAATTGATGATTGTCGTGCTGGTGGCGGAACCCCCTACAGGGCTGGGAACCGTGATCGAACTCAGCAATCCTATCCCGCTACCGGATGTAAGCGAATATCCGTACACGGCTTTGGTCGCTGGCGAGGCAGTACCTGTTGGCACCACCTGGCTTACACTTGTGAGCCTGAAAGAACTATCGTATCCATAATATGTACTCCGACTGTAGAGGTCTCTCGACTCGGTAAGCAAACCCACACCACCGCTGTAAAACAGCGAAAGCAAAACTGTTGCGCTCTGATTACTGATCGTATAAAGCTTGTCGCCTGTCCACGCCAAGTCAAGGTACTGCCCAGTTTTCGAAGCAATTCGCGACAAACGTAAAGTCGTTGTAGTTGGGAGGCTGAGCGTCCAAGTTGTTTCACCAACCCATTTGACCGTCAGCGAAGTCCATGCTCCAACTTGAGTGGTACTCGGTACGCCAGTGACAATAAATGGGGTTCCTGCAGGTCGCACGAATGCTCCGGTGGCAGTTCCTGCATTAAGAACTGGTTCCAGCCAGATGCTTCGGCCACTCGGTAACCGCAGTTGCACGTTGCCCCAACCACCCGATGTCGGGTCAAATTTTGCCGAAACATCGTAGTTGTGCGACCAACCGATGGGCAGACCGGGAGTCAATTCGCTTTGCAAACTTGACAGCGAAAAATAGGTTCGCTGGAAGACAACGGGAAGGCCGATCGGGTTATATATGGGCAAATCTGGCTTAGGGTTATACGTTTCAAATCCGGTTGCCAAATTTACTGGATCAGCCGCAGTTCCTTCGCTGTTACAATCTCCGTTGCCGGCGCCTTTGCTTGGGTCGAAACCATGGCACCCATTGCCAGGCTCCGACGGATCAAATGGCGCTACTGGCCCGTCTGCCGTCCAGACTACCGCTACAGTTGCCCATGGGCCGTTTTGCGCCACGCCAAACGAATCGTAGTAGTTGAACCGGGCGCGATATTGATAAAGCCCGCCTTGAATCCCGGGGCCCTGGTAAAAGTTGTACTGGCGACCATCATCAAAATAGATTGAGTTTGGAACGCCGCCAGCGGGCATCCAACCCGTGTCGGTAGGATTAATTCTTTGGACTTCAATGGAATCAACTCCGGTTACGGAGTGCAAGTGAGGATTTATGTTTCGAATTTGTCCATCAAGAGAAACAGACAAATCCGGTGGGGCAGGCGCAAATAGCGAGCGCGATTCAACCGATGATTTTAGTGGAGTCGGTATTATCCCGAAACCGCCAAACGGCAACCTCAGATTCCCAAGTGTTTTTTGACCCCCGATAAAGATCAGCGAACACAACGATACAGTCAGAAAGGCAAAAAGCTGGGACCTCAGTTGAGGTCGTCGGATTGGTTGTCGTACCATTTGCACGAAATTGAGGACGGTCTATTCACCTAAAATTTGTCGGTAAATAATTTTATTTGTTATTTTCTTATACCGCCATGATGTTGTAACCGCTATCTACGAAGATAATTTGACCGGTCACGCCTTTGCTCAAATCGCTCAATAGGAACACTCCCGCGCCGGCAGCTTCTTCCTGGCCGTACTCTCGCTTGAGAGGGGCGACCTCGTGGACGCTCTTGATAAAGTTTCCGAGACCAGAGACGCCTCGGCCTGAAATCGTATTAATCGGACCTGGTGAAACTGTGTTGACTCGAATTCCGCGGTCGCCGAGTTCGTAAGCAAGGTATCGAGTTGTGGATTCAAGAGCAGCCTTGCAAAGACCCATCACCTTGTAGTTGTTCATCACACGGGTCGAACCGATGTAGCTGAGCGTGATGATACTGGCGTCGTCGTTCAGAAGCGACTCAAGTTCCTTTACCGTTCGGACAAATGAGTAAACACTCGCATTCATCGCGACTTGAAAATCTTCGAGAGTCGTGTCGATAAATCGATTTACGAGTGCTTCTTTTGGAGCGTAACCGACCGAGTGAACCAGGAAGTCCAGCTTTCCGAGTTTCTTCTCGACATCAAGGCGCATGGTCTCGTATTGCTCTTCAAAACTAAAGTCGATTTGGACGGTCTCGAAGCCGGTTCGTCCGGCAAGCAGTTTATCGACGCCTTCTTGCAAGCGCTCATTTTGCGCGCCAACCCCGACAATTGCGCCGTGCTGGTTTGCCAGATCTGCGATTGCCCAACCAATCGAATTCTTATTGGTGACGTTGAGAACTAAGCCCTTTTTGCCCTGAAGTAGCATGAAATCATTATGGCTCAAAGATTTTTGAGATATGAATTGAGTGGTCAGTAATGTTAAGCTAACCATGATGTCCGAATTCGAGATAAACCCGTCGGTCAGCTTTGAGGTCTGGGTTGATTTTTGCTTTCAGAAGGATCGCGCAGAGGACTCACAAGTGGCTAGGAACATCGAAATGATTCCCGGTATTACACTTGCTCAGTATTTTCAAAGACTCTTTGGGGACCCGTTGCCGTATCTCGATCATCGGTCATTCGAAGAACTTGCTGCTGGTCTGGTGTGCCTTTTTGGCTCTAGAAACGGCTACTGGTGGGAAATCAGAGACGCATCCGTTCCCATTGAGGAACAGGCAAAGGCGATTCTTGCCCTTAAGTCGCTCTACCAAAATTGCTTTGACGTTCTATGCGATGACCGAAGGAGTGCCCCAGCTTCTGGATTCGACAAACTAAATCCACTCGACGGCACCGTTTACATGCTTTGGCACTATGATTGCTTAGAGGGCGCAGTGTACAACAAAGAGGAGCATTTAATCGGGCCCATTTTCTCGGTGCTCGAAGAAGCGCTCAATTGCAAAACTGTCGCGTGTCAGATTAGTGGCCTTCATGGTCTTGGGCACTTGCAACCTTTCAACGTCGAACGCGTGAAATCGCTCATCAAGCCGTTCATTCGTGGCAAAAGAGCGACACTGCCGTGGGTCGAAGCTTATGCTCGAGAAGCCCAGGTCGGGCAAGTTCGCTAAAGGGCGACTATTTTTTGCCCGCTCAATTTCCTACCTTCCGATTCTCGCGCCCAGGCAAGCAATGGACGCAAAGATGGAGTTATCATAGCCTTAAAGGGCACATTCTCCGCTCGACGTGCCCGAAATTTAGGCGGTGTTCGAGGAAGACGAACAAGATATTGTAATTTGAAAGGACAAAAGGAAAATAAGAAATTATGCCTGATTACATTTCGCTTAACGCCAACGCCTTGATGGTCGCTTTCGTCACGGCGTTGGCTCTCGTCATATGCTCAAGAGTGGTTTCAAAAGCTAGGAAGGAAAGTCCTGAAATTAAAATCCCAAAGCTAACAATGTCAATTATCTGGTTTCTTTGGGCGGCTGTGGTCGTCGGTTGGTTTCTTTCCAACGGCAGAGCCAACCTTGTACCTAAACAAACCATCGACCACTCTGTCATCGACAGCCGGATCAAGAACCAAACATCAAAATGAAAAGCTTATTAATTCTCATCGTCGCATCCACGGTTCTCGTTGGGTGTAGTAACGTCAAAAACATACCGCCTGGATACGTCTCTAAAATTCTTACGTCAAACGGTTGGCAGGAAGCGACCTCGGAAGCGGGACAAGTGGACATCGGTCAATCCAGCGCACGCGGATTTTCTAACCGACTCGTTCTTTGCGAGGCAACTGCCGTAACCATCAAGGAGTCTTTTGGTGGCGCAACCGCGAATGACCCTGAAGATCACCGCGTGCGAACGGCAGACCCCAACGGCGCGCCATTTACAGCCGATGTGCGTTTGCAAGTCATCGTTCCGACCGATAAGAAACTGCGGGACTCCATTTTTCAAAGCCTGACGGCAGAGCAAAGCCAGGCGGATTCCGAGATTTACATGATCACTTTGGCTCGTGTTTACGACCAGTTCGGCAAGTCCGTCATTCGAAATAGGATTCGTTCGGTGTTCTTGAAGTACAAAAACTTCGATGAGTGCCAGCTTAAATACGATCAACTCTGTAAAGATATTTCGACCGCCGTTGCGGACGCCTTTGTTGAAAAGCAGATACCGCTTCGACTTCTCAGCGCCGACCTTTCGAACATTCAGCCAGACCGCGCAGTCGTGGAAAGTCAGAATCAGAATCAGGCGGCGTTCGCCAAGGTGAAGGAAATTGAAGCTGTCGGTGAAGCCATGCGAAAGAACCCTGCCTACCTTGAAAAGTACAAGTGGGACGTCATTCGAGAATCAGCCGCCAAGGGCAGTACAATCATAATTGACGCAGGTCGTGGCAATGTCGGAACTACTATCCCATTGAAACAATGACAAATTATACGAAACCCGCGAATCAGCGAGTCAGGGGGCAAAAACAAATTGGCCAGAGGTTCTCATGAGTTTCCCCCTCGCTATTTTACGGCTATTGGATATTCACTTCGGCTTGCCAGGCGATTTCTCCGCAATGCCACTTGCGCGATGCGCAACGGGAGTCGCTTTAGTCATTCTAGCCCACGGCAACC
>JAYVXG010000376.1:0-5630 GCA_043785475.1 Armatimonadota bacterium | reverse complement strand
TCCATCAACTTCGCCCCTACTCCAACCAACTTGGCTTGCGGTACCACCTTGAGCGGATGACCTGCACCTACACAGATGGTGACCAAACGTGGATTTCGCTCGACCGGGGTTCCCGGCAAGAAGTCCGAACTCGTCGGCTCAATTGGTAAGACGCTCCCGATTACTTTACGGCCCCGCTCGACTGAATGCACATTTACCAATGTCTCCGAATCATAAACTGGATTCAGTTTGCGAGCCAACGCATCAGTCCCACCGACCGAAAGTCTCTTTTTTGCTCCTGAAAGTCGCAAACACCAAGCCGTCTTGCTGTGTCCTTGCAGGTCGAATCCATAGTCGAAATTGTACTTTCGTAATCCAGTCAGCCATCGATATTGAGCAAAGAGGGTCCGAAAGTCGCCCAGCTTTCTCCACTCTTTCCGAGGCAAATTTAGGCGTCGATGAACCAACTTTGGCGATGCTACAACTTCCGCACATCGATCTTCGACCACCCAAGTTATTTCTGCGTTTGGGTACTGACGTCGCAGGTCGTTTACGGCATGACCAGCCATCACGCAGTCTCCAATCGCCGAGAAACGCACAATCAAAATCTTCACAGCAACCCTTTTTTGCGGGCGTTGCGCCACCGGTCATGCATCCAAAGGTATTGCTCAGGGGCAAGTCGAATCATGGCCTCGATTTCGGCGTTAACACGAGTCATTAGGGCCGGGGCGTCTTCTCCTTCAATCGCAACCAAGGGTTCCCGATACACAACCTTAAACTTGCCTGGTCCGGTCCGAAGAATGCACATAGGCAAGATTGGGGCCCCAGTTTTTATGTGTAAACGAGCGGGACCAAGCACTGTGCCCGCTATCCGACCGAAAAAAGGAATGTAAGCATCATCGTTGTTTTGATCTGGCAGTATCGCAATGATTTCATTGGCCTTGAGGCGCGTCAAAATGTCCCGAGCCGCGCTTCCACTTGAGAGGATGTTTAATCCATTGGTGCCCCGAATTTTAGTCACTTCCTGCGTAAGCTGGTCGTCGTTAGCGTTACGGGCAACTCCCGTGACCCGTACACCGTGTACGGGAGCCCAGGCTCCAAGTCGTTCCCAATTTCCGAGGTGAGCTGTTACTAAGAGCACGCCTTTCCCGCCAGCAAGCGACTGTGTGAGAAACTCCGTGCCCTCTTCCGGCATCGATTGTTGATCGGGGGTCAGGATTGGTGCCCGAACGAAATCAGCCGCAATGGTGCCAATGTGTCGATAGTTTGCCCGCGCCATCCGGTATCGCTCCTTCTCACCCATCTCGGGAAAAGCGATCGCCAAATTCGCGAGAGTCTGGACCCGATGTTTCTTGTCCAAGAAGTACAAGATGTTGGTCAGCCGTATGCCTCGCCGTTCCGCCTTTTCGGCATCCTGGATCTGAAACTTCCGCTTACTGTAATAAATTAGACCAAGCCCGAGTTTGTTGATTAAGGACTTCAAATTCATCCTAGCTCTATTTTGAGCCATTTCTTAAACTGATCGGCAGGTTCGATGGATGCGGTGCGGTCGGCGATGACAATTTTCACCCGATCGAGATTGCATTTCCCCCGTAACTTGACCCAATCCTTTCGAGTAACAATCCAAGGCAAGTCAATGTCTTTCTTGGCGAGATCAATTTCTAGTTTGTCGTGATCGGGCAAAGGTATGAATTCGACAATAGAGACTCCCGCTGCCTCAAGATCTTCGCGAAACTTATCGGGACGCCCAATCGCGGTGATGATTCTGGCTTTTGTCGGAGATTGCACTACCTCTCCGTGCGGGGTCGAGAAGGTGAGGGTTGAGAAGAGTTGAGAGAAATCGGGAGACGGGATGACCAGGTCGGCTCGCTTTGCTCCGCTCTGACGAGGCTCTCGATACGGCCCGGCCGGAAAAGTTAGCCTATTTTGCATCGGAGGGTCAAGGATTATCGAGATGTCTCGATGGAGGGGCATGTGTTGAAACCCGTCGTCCATGAGCAAGACCGAGGCTGGAAAAGATTCTGCTGAGAGTTTTGCTGCGGTTACCCTGGCTCTGCCCACAATGAGGGGGACGTCGGGCAAGAGTTCTCTTATTTCAGCGGGTTCATCACCCCAATCGGCAGCGGACAAAGACCCGATTGGTGCGATTGTTGCCCCGACTGAATGCGGAGCGCCGAATCCGCTACATCCTATTACGAATGGAATGCCAAGCTCTGACAGGCAATTTGCCACAAAGACGACGGTTGGGGTCTTTCCGGTTCCGCCAGCGGTGAAATTACCAATGCACAAAACTTTGCAATTGGTTCGGTACGCTTTCTTTAATCCAAATCTGTATCCCAAGAGATAGATTTGCCAACCAGTGGCGTAGACGAGGCTGAGGGGCCAAAGAACGGCTCGTACCAATTTCGCAGCAAGCGAATTCTCGTACCAGACCTCTTGAATCGTCACCACCTTCAATCATTGAACCCGATGTTAGGGCGAGGGCGAGCGCGAGGGCAAGAGTTCTTGGGCTAGGAACTGAAAACTGATGGCCGAAAGCTATCATTAACCATGGCTTCCATTTTTACGAAGATTCTGAATCGCGAGATCCCGGCTGAATTTGTTTATGAGGATGAGCACGTTTTTGCGATTCGTGACTTGTCTCCGCAGGCTCCCGTCCATGTGTTAATCATTCCAAAGACAGAAATTTCAGGATTGGCGGATTTGCCAGACCACGGGGATCACACCGCAATTCTCAACGCAGCTAGGAAGATTGCCGAGCTAGAGGGTTTGGATGGAGGATATCGATTGGTGATCAATCAGGGCGAGGACGGCGGGCAAAGCGTGAACCATTTGCACGCTCACTTGCTAGGCGGAAGAAAACTGAGTTGGCCCCCGGGGTGATCAGTTGGGCAGGCTCGGGAACATAGTTCGGGCGATGGCTCCGACGTCAACGAACCATTTGTTGCTTACTTTTTCAAGCGGCAGTTCGTATTTTTCGTCATAACCGCTTGGTCCGCCCTTATTAATTTGCATCGTGACGGTAGCATGGTCTTCGTTGGTGACGGTCGAACCGGTAATGCGCCAAGTGAACCCGTAGTGCTCTCCTGCCGTGTTGACGCTAAAATTCCATTCCTCGCGCAATCGCTTCTTCTCGGTTTCAGCCGACGCAGGATCTGCCTTCCCAACGAAGCTGAGTTCGGTCAACTTATCGACATCATGGCGAGCAAGCGCATCCATGAACTGACCGCCTACTGCTGACGGATCTTCTTTAGCGAAAAAGAATGACGCGACAATCATGCCAACAATGGCAACCGCTCCTAAGCTCAGAAGGCCAATTTTTCCTGATTCTCGTGTTGAATTCATAGTCGTGCCTTCAATTATGGAACGGTCATGGCCGAAAGTGTTTTATGGGCGCTGATTTTCCACTCTCTGCCACCGTATGGCTTTTCGATTATCCATACCATGGGGGCTGGAGGTTGCTTTTCCTTTTGATAAACTACGGCGATTCGCACTTCCCGAGGAATTCGGCGATCCATCAGGCCTAGACTGTACGAGCTCCCACTTTGAAATTGTTGATAGACTCGAGTTATGACATTCATGGCGTCGCGATTTCCGGGATCTTGCGGATCATTTGGGGCGCCGATGTCCTCTTCGAGGGTTGACCGCAAGGATTCCCAGTCAGCCGCAGGGATTCCTTTGCTATTGCTCTGAGACTGGTTGATGTTATGGATCGCGTTGTGGAATTTCCTTAATGTGCTTTGCGGACCATAGTTTTGGAGCTTGGAGTATGTAAACAAAACGAGGCAACCCAGGGACAGAGCTGGCAATAGTGAGGCTTTTGGCACAGACCAAGCGGTTATGATGTCTTTCCACATGAACTTTATACTTTTAACAGCGTTTGTGGTCATTAGGATTCCAAAATCTCAAAAAAAAGTGTAAGGTTCAAATACGATGAGCGACTTTCTTAGCAGACGCGACTTAATGAAACATGGTGGCATGATTGCGGTTGGGCTCGCTGCACCAAAATGGCTGTCCACAATAGCCGAAGCCGATGTACTCCGGATTGCCAAGGGAGGCAAACCTGCTAGTGATACTGTTTTGGTGGTTTGTCAGCTTTCTGGTGGCAACGACGGCCTCAATACAGTTGTTCCCTATAGCGATGCCCTCTACTACAAATATAGACCATCCCTCGCTCATAAGGAAGACGTCGTGCTTAAACTCAACGAATCTTTGGGCTTTCACCCTTCAATGAAGGGAATGCACACCCTTTACCAAGAGGGCAAAGTCGCGGTCATCACCAACGTTGGTTATCCGAAGCCGAATCGTTCCCACTTCAAGAGCATGGACATCTGGCAGTCTGCCAGCCCCGATGACAAGCTGAGACACGGCTGGATCGGACGTCATTTCGACATTTCGATGAGAAATCAGCCGCCGAATCCAATTGTGGCGTTGGGGCTTTCAACCGAGAAGCCTCTGGCTCTTGTTGGAGAAAGTGCGAGCATCCCATGTTTTGCATCCCTAACCGATGTCCAGAACATGTTGGGAGACGCCAATTCTGAGAAACTTCTTCGCGACATTCAGGGAATGGACGCGATGGCAGGCAGTCCGACCAGGGTTGTTCAACAGGCGAACAAGTCCGCTCTGGACGCAATGAGCATTTTGAGTAAACAACTCGGCAAGTTTTCGCCAAAGCAGACGTATGGCGACGACAATTTTGGCAAGGGATTCAAACAAATCTCCCAGTTGATTGGTGCTTCTCCAACGACCAGGGTCGTTTATTTCTCAGCCGGCGGATTTGATACGCACTCTCGCCAGATTGACACTCACGCAAAGCTTCTGGATAATTTCTCAAATGCAGTTCTTTCGTTCCAACGAGAAATGGAGGCTCTCGGAAAGGCGGACAAGGTTGTTGTTCTGGTCTTTTCCGAATTTGGCCGAAGAGTGAGCGAGAATGCAAGTCAGGGTACGGACCACGGAGCGGCTGCGCCAATGTTCGTTATCGGTGGCAAAGTGAAAGGCGGAATCCATGGCACGAAGCCTGATTTGACTGACCTGCAAGATGGCGACGTCAAGTTCAAAATTGACTTTCGCGAAGTCTATGCCTCAACCCTGGACAACTGGGTTGGGGGAGACAGCGAAGTCGTTCTCGGCCAGAAGTTCAAACCACTTCCCCTGTTTTAACCAATCCGCTTCCCTCGGGCTCGGTCCTCCACTAAGGGCCGGGCCTTTTTTTCAATATTTCCATTCCCCTTTTCGGGCTTTGCAAAGGGGCGCCGCGAAGTGGCCAAAGGGAAGGGATGGGGTCGGTTGGATTTGTACGCCAAGTTTAAGCACAAACTCAGTATCCACTTGTTCGAAAAGGCTAAAATAGACCATTCAAACCATGCAGTATTTGACCGTTCAAGACGTACTTTGGGTTCACTTGCAAGTCGCCAAGAAGAAAGGCAACTTCAACTATGCAAACTTGGAAGAGGCCACCAGCTATCAATATGCCTATGGCAAAAGCAAAGACGTAGTTGGTCAGGCATCACGATTTTTCTTCGGATTCCAATCTAAGAGTCCGTTTGAGAGTGCCAATCAGGCGGTCGCATTCGTTTGTGGACTCGTATTCCTCGAGATTAACGGAATGAATTTCGACGCCAGAGAGAATGATCTCGCCACCTGGTTAC
>JAYVXG010000375.1:0-17123 GCA_043785475.1 Armatimonadota bacterium | reverse complement strand
TTGAATCGATCAGGATCAGTAACTTCGTGAAACTTGTCTGGTTTTACTTGATCGACGATGTTGACGAGCGTTTTCGGGGTGTTCTCTAAAGAGTTCAGGTACGCCTTCATAATCTGTCCCTACACTATAGATAACGCCTTTTCTTTGTGGAACGCAAGTAGAATTTACAATGTTTTTGCACGTAGAAGAAAATAAGTCACCGTGCAATCAAAGAAACCTGAATTGACGAGAAGAGACTTTGCTTCCGCCGCTGTTGCAGTGGGAATAGCGTCGTCATCGTTCGGTCAGGTTGGTCGCTCGACGAGCAGAGAGAAAAAGAAAATGGAACCAAAACTTGTTCATGTCCCCGGTGATGCCGATATCGCCAAAGCCCTCAACACCGCGTCCCACGGCATCAGCGAAGCCACCCACAAAGCCCACCTCGGACTGTGGCAGGGATACGCAAATAAGACAAACGAAATTCGAAAAGCCCTCGCCGAACTGGAGATGGATCCGGCAAAAGCAAACCAAATTTACAGCCAAGTTCGAGCGCTCAAGGTCAACTATGCGTTCGCGTATGGTGGGTACAAGAACCACAACGTTTACTTCGACACCATCGGCGGATCGGGTGGACCTGCGACCGGCGACGTCGCGACCTTGATTAACGAAGCTTACGGTTCTTTCGAGAATTGGGCCAAAGAGTGGAAAACCACCGGAATTGGAGCTCGCGGATGGGCTTACCTTGCTTATGACCACGACGAAGAGCGATTGTTTACGTTCATGGGCGACGCTCAAGACACATATCCGGCTTGGAACTCAACCCTCGTGTTGGCTCTCGACGTATACGAACACGCATACTTCTTGGACTTCCAAACTGCTCGGGCAAAGTACATTGACGCGTTTTTCAACGTGATCGATTGGGATGCCGTCAATGCTCGATTGAAGAAGGGAATGTAGTCTAAGATCGATTGCGCCAATTTATGTGTGCCTTTTTCTGCGAGATTTATCTCGTTGAAAAGAACGAAGGGACGGGGAACGCAGTAAAGCGGTATCTCCGTCCATTTTTATTTGGTGATCTGGCTAGGATTCCGAATTTCCTCGACTGTTTGGCGCAAAAAAGACGTGGACAAGCGTAGACTAATACTGTGTCAATTGTCCGATACGATGCTCCGTTAGAACTCAGCAATGACTTTGAACCGAAAGGTGATCAGGGCAGGGCGATTGATCAATTGGTCGATGGTCTGGAGTCTGGCTATCGCTTCCAAACTCTTCTCGGTGCAACCGGAACAGGTAAGACGTTTACGATGGCGAACGTCATCCAGAGAACGCAGCGACCGGCCCTGATTCTCGCCCATAACAAGACGCTTGCCGCCCAGCTTTGCCAAGAATTTCGAGCATTTTTCCCCGATAATTCGGTTCAGTATTTCATTTCGTATTACGACTATTACCAGCCAGAGGCTTACGTTCCTTCGAGCGACTTGTACATCGAGAAGGACTCGAGCGTGAACGACGAAATCGAACGATTGCGGCACGCCGCGACTCACGCCTTGCTCGAAAGACGTGACGTTATTGTCGTTGCCTCAGTGTCGTGTATTTATGGCCTGGGTTCGCCAGATACCTATGCTGATTCGGTAGTCACGTTCGAAACAGGTCAGCCGCTTGACCTCGAAGTCGCGATGAAGAAGCTGATCCAGATGCAGTTCACTCGTAACAACCTGATTTTGGAGCGAGGAACGTTCCGGGTTCGGGGCGACACGCTCGAAATTCAGCCGAAGGACGAAGAAACGGTTACTCGAATCGAATTCTTTGGCGACACGATTGAACGCATTCGATTGGTTGATCCGTTGACTCAACACGTGATCGACGAGCCGTCAAAAATCAGCGTTTTTCCGGCGACTCACTACGTCACGCCGTGGGAGCGATTGGATACGGTCATGGTCCAGATTCGGGAAGAATTGGAGGCCCAAGAGGCACTCTTTCAGAGTCAAGGCAAACTTTTGGAAGCTCAGCGAATTCGTCAACGGGTCGAATTTGACCTCGAGATGATGGCCGAGCTTGGTTACTGCAGCGGTATTGAAAACTATTCACGATATTTCGACGGTCGTCAGCCGGGCACGGCGCCGTTTACATTGCTCGACTTCCTTCCCAGCGATGCACTTGTGTTCATTGATGAGAGCCACCAGACGTTGCCTCAGGTGCGAGCGATGTATAACGGCGATAAGCAGCGTAAATCCGTGTTGGTCGACTACGGTTTTCGCCTGCCGAGTGCGCTCGATAACCGACCGCTGAAGTTTGATGAATTCCTTGAGAGGGTTCCTCAGGTGATGTTCGTCTCGGCAACCCCGGGGCCGTTCGAAAAGGAACATCAGGCTCAGGAAGTTCAACAAATTATCCGGCCGACTTATCTGGTTGACCCGGAAGTAGTGATTCGTCCGACAAAGGGTCAAGTCGACGATCTCCTCGCGGAAGTTCAGAAAGTAGTTGCAAAGGGCAAGCGAGTCTTGGTGACGACCTTGACCAAAAAAATGGCCGAGGACCTCTCCGGCTATATGTCGGACATCGGAGTGAAAGTGAATTATATTCACTCGAATGTTCACTCGCTCGAGCGCCCTGAAATTTTGCGGGATTTGCGTTTAGGAATTTATGATGTTTTAGTGGGCGTTAACCTATTAAGAGAAGGTCTTGACCTTCCGGAAGTCACCCTTGTGGCGATTTTGGACGCAGACAAGGAAGGATTTTTGAGATCTGAAACTTCCCTGATTCAAACCATTGGCCGTGCCGCCCGAAATGTCGATGGCAAGGTCATCATGTACGCCGATAATATGACCGGCTCTATGCAGCGAGCAATCGATGAGACCAATCGAAGGCGAGCGGTCCAGGTTCAGTACAACATCGACAATGGCACTGAGCCGTCTACAATTCAGAAGGAAGTTCGGGAAACGATTCGGTCATACGACCAGGTTCAAGAGATCGCGTCTCAATACAGTTCGGAGACCCAAAAGGCCATCCTCGACGGCTCCCCGGTTCGAGTCGAAGACATTCCTATTTTGATCGCGAGCATGGAGAAGGAAATGAAGGACCTCGCGAAAGCGATGGAGTTCGAGAAAGCCGCCCATATCCGTGACGAAATCGAGGGCTTGCGGAAAATCGCAGGAACGAGCGACGGTCGGCTCGGACAAGAGAAACGGAAGGTTCGACGATTTGCTTCGAGAAAGTAAAATTCAGATCAAAGTGACCGAAGGGACGAATTGAGACTTTCTGAGAAATTGCAGACAGCAAAGGTTCAGGGAACAATTGTTTTCTTTTGCACAATTGTTAATTCGGTCTTAATTGGTGTGGGCTATGATCGGCTAGGTGGAACTCGTGCTTTATGGTTCCTTGGCCCCGTATTTTGGATAATTTTCTGCTGGTATCCCCTCTTATTCGTGCGGAAACCGAAAGTGATGTGGATTATTTGGCTATGCCAATTCCTTATGTGCGGATTCGTGTTCTACGTTGGAACAAAGTACTCATACTATTAAGCCATTTAACTACGGATCTTTGAGTCGCGAAACCACTAGTCCGCCAGCGCCTTCGCTCTCGCCTGGACCAACTGCGCCCCCAATTGGCCATGCAAAATCGCCAATGGGTGCTGACCATCGACGGACATTAGCGTTGGACCGTTGTTGGATAAGTAAGCATTGTTACCAAGGTCGAGCACGTGGATCCGCTTATCCGACCGATTTTTCGCGCGATATCGGCTGAAGCCTGCACTGAGCGATCCCCGAGACCGACCCGAAAAAGGGATGATTATGAAAATGTTGGTCTGAGTACTGCTGGCAGCTCGCAAGGCGGTCAAAAGCTTCGGGACATCGTCGGCACTCGGTCCGGAATTCTCGCCCACATTGATGTAAATATCGTCGGGAACGGGGTTCAACCTGCCCTGCGGCAACCGGGAATGGCCTTGGTCGATCATCGAAAAGAAGTTCATTAGCCCTGGAGTATGGCCGTCGGCGGCTGTACTATCCCACGATGCCCCGCCGTAGGCAACTATTCCGTACTCGGATTTTGTTGCCGAGGCGACAACCGAGGGATAGCCGATAGTCGCGTCTTGGGTCTCGACTGCGTTGGTGATGCCGTCTTTGAATGTGGCCGTATCGTCATCGCCGTTGGTGATACTGTCGCCAAGAAAGAGGGAGTTTCGGGCACTCAATCTCAAAGGATTCGTGGTTCCGTCCGAGTCGAGCATGAAACTGGTGATGCGAACAACGTTTGTCGGAGTCCAGAAATCCAAAAAGACGTAGCCTGAAATGTACTGCAGCAGCAAAGTATGATCGCCTTTTTTGAGGCCTTTTCCACAGGACAGTTCAATGGTAGCTGCTGTCAATTGAACCGTCGTTCCCGGTCCATTATCAATCGAATAACGCACCAGAGGGTACTGACTAGCCGGCACGTTGAGCATCGCCAGCGGCGAAACGTCGAATTTGGCGCTGACGCCGGTGCCGGTAAATCCGAGCATGAGGTAGGCACCCGGGTTCGGAGTCTGAAGGTACTCCGCAGTTTTTACCCAATTGTATGGGCTGAGGCCGATCAATGGGTCCGTTACTGGAACCTCAGTTCCTAGGCCGCATGAAGCAACTAACAAACAGACAAACGATCCAAGCATGTCTTATTCTGACGCCCGACATCGGATGTGCGGTCGAGAATTCTTAGAAGTCCCCGCCGCCGCCGCCCGAGTCAAAACTGCCACCAGAGTCTCCGCCGCTGCCAAAGTCGAATCCACCTGAATCGCCTCCGCCAGTGTCAAATCCGCCGGAATCATTGCCAGAGCTGCCGCCAAAGTCAAAGTCTCCCGAGCTATCATTGCCTCCGTTTCCAGAATTTCCGCTATTAAAGTCTCCAGAACTGTCGTTCGAGAAAGTGTTTTGGCTAGGATTCTGTTGGTAATAGTTGTTGATGACCGTGTCTCCGCCACCATAGCCGTATCCGCCGTACCCGCCGCCAAACAGTCCGCCGCCCCAGCCATAGCCATAGTGAGGAGCGAACATGCTCGAAATCGCCGAAATCGCAATTACGTCCCAAATGAAACTGTGGGAATTGTAATCGCGGTACGGGTCATAACCTTGAACTGCATACCATGGCATAAATTGGCCGGTCTGGTTATACTGCCCGCGCAACTGAGGCATGTTGCCTCGCATCAGTTCATCGCGTTCTTGCGGCGTAACCATAACGGTTTTTCGAGTACCGCCAAAGTTGACTTCAACCGGAATAAGTTGATCGCTTGGTTGCGAGGAGAAGTACGAAACACCCTGAATTGGCTCGAACAACGGTGCCCGCTGGTTGTCGATAATCGGAGGAATCGTGAACGCTACCCCGCCGTCGCCCGTCAACGCTTTGACGTGGCCCTTCGCGTCTTCAAAATCTTGCAAGACTTGATTGAACGTGTTGTTCGCGAGATCAAAATCCGCGACGGTACGACCATTTCGAAGTCTTGCCATCCCTTCGTCGAACGTCTGCCCCATGCGGTCTCGATATTGGCGAACGGAATCAGCGTCTTGTCCCATTTTGAGAAGTCCGTCGTAAGAATCTAAGTAAGTCATCGCGTTAAGCGCCTTGACTTTCGTTTCTTCGGCGGCGGCCTGTGATTGCTTTATTTTTTGTTTTTTTGCTCCAAACATAATGGCTACAACTCCCCCTACGAGAGCTAACGGAATTCCGATGCAGAGAAACCCGGTAATCACACTCGAAGCGGAATTGACCGCTTTGATTGGTGATGGAGTGCTAACTCCCGTACTGGTTCGAGTCGTTCCTTTCGTTTGGGCGAGATCATGGACACGTTTTGCGAGGTCCTTAATCGCAGGTGTGAAATCCGAGGAGGTTGCCAATTTCTTTGCGTTGTTGTCAAGGTAATCGAGTTCAGTAACCGACAGTTTGCGGTTGTACGCAGAAATCCCGGTCTTGGTCAGGACGACCATGATTGTCTTGTCGCCTAATCCAAGTTTCTGCTCCGCGACATACTTTGCAAACGCCGGGCGTTGTTCCTTGCCGCTTTTGATCCAATTTCCACCAAGCTTTGGATACGCCAAGAGCCGAAATTCGTACGGCTTGACATCGTTTGCAATCGTGCGAAGCTGAGGGAGATCAATCTTGCCTGCAAAATCTGGATGCGTCCAGTAGGTACTTGTTTTCAAGTCCTGATACACTTGGTCTGGGTTTATCTTTTGCTGGGCGAAAGACAGGGTTCCCATTCCCACCAGGATTAGCGACAACGCATGGTTGAATTTCATTTGTTCACTAGTTGATACGAAGTCTGGCCCGGCGAGGCTCCAACAAAATTGAACTCAAAGTGATATTTCCGGTTGCGTTCTCAGAATTTTTCGGCTATGCTATTTGCAATGCGACCTTCTCGCACAGTTAATAACGAATTCCAGATAGGGCAGCTTAGCTTCCTTGGTCTTGTCGTGATTAACCTTCTTAGCATTATTATTTACTGCTAAATCCGGGAAGCAAGCTCATTCAATTTGAAAAGCCTTCCCGGAAACGGGAAGGCTTTTTTGTTGACTCGACATCGTCGTCGAAAATCTGGTCCAACGTGGGGCGAGGGAGTTAAACATGAATCAAAGATCAGGAGCAGAGATTGTCATGGAGAGCCTTGTGCGGCAAGGGGTGGACACCATATTTGGGTACCCCGGCGGCGTTGTGCTTCCCTTGTACGACGAAATGTTAAATTGGCCACAAGTGAAGCACATCCTCGTTCGACACGAGCAATGCGCGGCACACATGGCAGATGGCTACGCACGTTCGACCGGCAAGGTTGGAGTGTGTTTGGCCACGAGTGGACCAGGCGCAACAAACCTGGTGACTGGCATCGCCACCGCGATGATGGACAGCATTCCGATGGTGGCGCTTACCGGTAATGTCAATTCGTGGGCAATTGGAACCGACGCCTTTCAGGAAACGGATATCCAAGGAATCACGATTCCGATCACAAAGCACAACTACCTTGTGCAGAATATTGCCGATCTGCCACATGTTCTCGAAGAAGCGTTCTATCTTGCAAATACTGGGCGCAAAGGCCCGGTTTTGGTAGATATTCCGAAGGATGTGTTCACTGCGTTGACCGACGCTCCATTTCCGGATGAAGTGAAGCGACGTGGTTACCGCCCAAGCGCCGACCTGAACCCTCTTTCGTTTCAGAGAGCGGCTCATTTGCTTCGAGAGTCGAAGCGACCAATCGTGATTGCGGGTGCCGGAGTCATCTGGTCCCAGACCGCTGAGATCCTTCAGAAATTGTCCGAGAAGTGTGATCTTCCGGTTATCTCAACCCTCCTTGGCCTTGGAAACATTGATCGGAACGATCCCCGTTCGCTGGGAATGATGGGAATGCATAGCGAGTATGTAGGAACCCGTGCTGTTCAAAAATCCGATCTTGTGATCGGGATTGGAATGCGCTGGGATGATCGTTTGACCGGTAAAGTTGCGGGATTTGCACCCAATGCAAAGATCATCCATTTCGATATTGACCCAAGCGAATTTAGTAAGGTCGTCGAGACCGAAGTCGTCGTACCCGGCGATTTATCTGCGAGCTTGCCGGAGTTTCTCGCTAATGTGGAACCAAAGACCAACCCTGAGTGGTGGAGCGAGATTCGCGAATGGCAACGAGCCAACCCAATCGTTATTCCTCAAGACAAAAAATTTGTCGCGCGGCATGTTCTCGATAAGCTCAACGAACTCTCTAATGGCGATGCTTTCGTTAGCACCGACGTCGGCCAGCACCAAATGTGGACGGCTCAGCTTTACAAGTTCAAACGGCCCTTCCAATGGATGAGTAGCGGTGGGCTGGGCACGATGGGCTTTGGCTTACCGGCGGCTATGGGGGCGGCTTTTGCTCACCCAGGCAAGGAAGTGTGGGCGGTGGTTGGCGACGGAGGATTTCAGATGACGCTGCAAGAGCTTCAAACTGCGGTGGAGAACAATCTTGACGTCAAGATCTGCTTGATCAATAATGGCTTCCTTGGGATGGTCCGCCAGTGGCAGGAGATGTTCTATGACAACCGTCAAAGCCACGTGGCGATGGGCAGCCCTGACTATGGCAAGCTTGCCGAAGCGTACGGAGTGACATTCTTCCAATGCTCGTCGCGTGACGAGGTTGAGACAACGATCCAGCAGGCGAGGGCAACGAAGGGGCCAGTTCTTTGCGAGTTCCTGGTGGAGATGGAAGAGAATGTCTTCCCAATGATCGCTGCTGGGAAGTCGAATGACGACATCATCACCGACCCGTTGCTAAGGCAGCCCGAATTGGTCGAGGTGGGCAAGTGAGCACCCGATTGCACACAATTTCTGCACTCGTACATAACGAGTCGGGCACGCTCAATCGTCTTGCGTCGTTATTCCGCCGCCGAATGTTCTCGCTCAGTAGCATGAACGCGGGCGACTGCGAGCAAGAGGGCCTTGCTAGGGTCACGATGGTTGTCGAAGGCGACGACGGAGACCTGCGCCAGTGTGTTCGACAACTCAACAAGCTCATCGACGTGATCGAAGTCGAAGATCTCAGCGGAAATGACTCCGTTCAGCGAGAACTCGCCTTCTTCCAAGTTAATGCGGGAGTCGAGTCTCGTCGCAGCATCCTCGAAATCGCCCAAGTGATGCACTGCGACGTGGTTCATCTCGAACCCGAGAGCATCACCCTTCAAGCAACTGCCGAACCGAGCCGCATCGACCAAGTCGTTGCCCTTCTCGAACCATTCGGAATTACCCAAATCGTCCGCAGCGGCCTTGTCGCGATCCGGGTGAAGAACTAAACACATGGCAAATATTTACTACACTAAAGACGTCGACACTAGCCTCATTAAGAACCTCAAAGTAGCCATCGTCGGCTACGGTAGCCAAGGTCACGCACATGCGCTAAACCTGAAGGATAACGGGGTTGATGTTCGCGTCGCCCTCTATGAAGGCAGCGCCAGCAAAGTCAAGGCGGAAGCCGAGGGCTTGACGGTACTGTCCGTTGCCGAGGCCACAAAGTGGGCGGATTTGCTCATGTTCTGCACGCCTGACGTTCCGATGGCGGCGATTTATACCGACCACGTTGCTCCGAATCTTCGGGACGGACAAACGCTCCTATTTGCCCACGGCTTCAACATTCACTTTGGGCGCATCACGCCTCCCGCAAACGTGAATGTCGCGATGATCGCGCCGAAGGGACCGGGGCATCGGCTTCGCGCCGAGTTCGTAGGCGGAAACGGAATGCCATCTCTCGTCGCGGTTTACCAAGACCCCAACGGGAACGCCAAAGCCACCGCTCTCAGCTACGGTTGGGGAATTGGTTCGGCTCAAGCGGGAATCCTCGAAACCACCTTTAAGGAAGAAACCGAGACCGACCTCTTTGGCGAGCAAGCCGTGCTTTGTGGTGGACTTTCCGCCCTGATTAAGGCAGGCTATGAGACTTTGGTTGAAGCAGGATATCAACCCGAAGCGGCTTACTTCGAGTGCCTGCACGAGACTAAGTTGATTGTTGATCTGCTCTATGAGGGTGGCCTCAACTACATGCGGTATAGCGTCAGCGACACCGCCGAGTGGGGCGACTACGTTGCTGGACCGAAGGTCATTAATGCGGAGTCGAAATTGGCAATGAAGGAACTTTTGGCCGACATTCAGAGCGGTAAGTTCGCAAAAGAATGGGTCGAGGAGAACGAATCCGGTCGTAAGAAGATCGATGCATTCCGGGCAAGGGAGCAATCCCACCCAATCGAAGAAGTTGGCAAAAGACTCCGCGCGATGATGCCATTCATTAGCGCGAAATAGACCAAGGATGTATGACTTGATGCCTCGACCCCTTCTTGTCCGCCGAAATGCCTTTAGGAAGGCCGAAGAGCGACCAGCAATCTCTGTAGAAGATCAATTGATCGGCTCCCTCGTAGCGTCGAGGCTAAGGAAATTCGATCAGATTTTTCGATTTCGGCGGTTTAAGAGCTTATGAATCCAAATCGCCGAGCCAACACGATGGGGCTTTGCACGGACTATTTTTGGTTGCCTTTGACCGACCCCGGAGGGGTCATAGAAGGTAGCCGGGGTGTCGAAGGGACATTGAGCTTTAGCGAAAATGGAGCGAAGACCCCCGGAAGGGTCAGAACATTTCAAAGTCCACGGTCGCTCCGGAAAATAATATTGGCGAACCATTCTTGGCGAGCGACCCTTGTGAAGCCCGCAGAAGGCAAAATGAATTGCCCAGGATTGCAAACGGTGCCCGATTTAACCGCAATAACAAAATGAAATCGCTGATTAACACCCGAATCACCGCCGCCGAATACCTCAACCATATTCGGTCGGCCCCGGTGTACAACGTTGCGATAAAATCCCCGCTCGAATTCGCACCCGCTATCTCGGCGAAGATTGGCAACCAGGTCTATCTTAAACGTGAAGACCTCCAACCGGTTTTCTCGTTCAAACTCCGCGGAGCCTACGCCGCGATGTCCCGCCTAGCCCCAACCCAACTGAAACAAGGTGTCATCGCGGCCAGCGCGGGAAACCACGCCCAGGGTGTCGCACTCTCCGCCCAAAAGCTTGGGTGCAAGGCCACCATCGTCGTTCCCGTAACGACCCCGGAAGTCAAACAACGCGCCATCGTTGCGCTGGGAGCAGAGTTGATTCGGCATGGCGACTCATACGACGAAGCCTACTTCCACGCTCGTGAGCTTGCAGTCGGGAAAAATTTGGTTTTCATCCACCCGTATGACGACCCCGACGTCATTGCTGGTCAAGGGACTATCGGAATCGAACTCGACGAACAACTGCCCTCAAACTGCCAGGCGGTATTCGTTCCGATTGGTGGCGGCGGACTCATCAGCGGCATCGCCCTGGCGCTCAAGCAACTGCGGTCCGACATCAAGATCATTGGCGTCGAGCCCGAGGATGCCGACTCCGCATTTCTCTCGCTCAAAGCTGGGCATCGGGTTCGCCTCGACAAGGCAGGAATCTTTGCCGATGGTGTCGCGGTTCGGCAGGTCGGCGAGGAGGCCTTTCGAATTATCCAAGAGTGGGTCGATGAGGTCATCGTGGTCTCGAACGATGCCATTTGTGCGGCGATTAAGGACGTGTTTGAAGACCGACGCGCGGTCTTAGAACCGTCCGGTGCGTTAGCATTGGCGGGACTGAAACAATACGTCGAAAGGAACGATTCGAAAGGCGCGACTTTCGCGGCGATCGCCTCCGGCGCCAATGTCAACTTTGATCGTCTCCGCCACATATCGGAACGAGCCGCGCTCGGCGAACATTCCGAGGCCATTCTTGCCGTCAAAATCCCTGAACGCCCAGGCAGTTTTCGCCAGCTATGCGAGGTCCTTGGCAACCGTAGCATGACCGAGTTTAACTATCGAATGGGAGGATCCGACCGCGCTACCATCTTCGTCGGCTGCAATATCAAAAGTGCAATCGAAAGCCATGAAATTCTTGCTTTGTTGAATACCAAAGGGTTCGAGGCTTATGATCTCAGCGCCAACGAATTGGCCAAAACCCACATTCGCTACATGGTTGGTGGACCAAGCTTTGCCGCCACAAACGAACGGCTTTTTCACTTTGATTTTCCCGAGCGCCCCGGAGCTCTATCCCAATTCCTCAACCAACTCGGCCAAAATTGGAATATCTCGCTATTCCATTACCGAAATCATGGAGCCGATAAGGGGCGCGTCCTCTGCGGAATCCAAGTCCCTCCCAAAACTGAGAAACAATTCGATCAATTCCTTACCAACCTCGGCTACGACTTCACCGACGAAACCACCAACCTCGCACTGAGGCTGTTTTTGTGAAAAGAATGCTTCTAATATTTTCCAGCCTATTTGGAGTGCGCCGATTTTTCGGCACTTTGTCCTGCGAGACTTGTCTCGCTGCAAGAACTTGGTAACAACAAATCTTTCGCCCCTCCCCCCTCGCCCCTAACCTCTGATCCCTCGCCCCTATGAAAAACTTCGACCCTCGCCACCAATCTCGCACCATCACCGAAGGCGCGGACAAAACCGCCAACCGAGCCATGCTCCGCGCAATGGGCCTCGGCGACAAAGACATGCTCCAAAGCTGGGTCGGCGTCGCGACGGTGTGGAGCGAGAGCACCCCGTGTAACATCAATCTCGATGCTCAAGGCATCCGTGTCGCCGAGGAAATCACTAAGAGAGGGGCGACGACAAGGCGGTTTAACACGATCTCGGTTTCGGACGGAATCGCGATGGGGCACGAGGGCATGCGCGCCTCCCTCGTAAGCCGAGAAGTCATTGCAGACTCCGTCGAGCTCATGATGCGCGGCCACTGTTACGACGCTTTGGTCGGCGTCGCCGGATGTGATAAGAGCCTCCCAGGAATGCTGATGGTTATGGCGCGACTCAACTGCCCTTCGATTTTTCTTTACGGTGGAACAATCATGCCGGGTCGTCACAAAGACAAAGATGTTACGATTCAGGACGCGTTTGAGGCAGCGGGTGCTTACGCCGCAGGGACGATGGATGCCGAAGAACTTCACGCGGTCGAATGTGCCGTTTGCCCTGGTGCTGGTGCTTGCGGCGGACAGTACACCGCCAACACCATGGCGTGTGTGGCCGAGGCGTTAGGAATGGCGCTGCCCGGTTCATCGAGTCCACCAGCGGAAGACCCCGATGGCAAGCGAGACGATTACTTCGCTAAAATTGCCGAGACGATGATGAACCTCCTCGCCACCGGGCTGTTGCCGAGCGACATCATCACAAAGAAATCCCTTGAGAATGCGGTCGCAATCGGAGCCGCTACGGGAGGGTCGACCAATATCGCCCTGCATCTTCCCGCAATTGCCTATGAATTAGGTATCTCGCTAACCCTCCAAGAGATTCACGCCATTAGTCAGCGAACACCGACATTGGCGGATCTGCGTCCGGGCGGAAAATACGTGATGCTCGATCTGCACAAAGTCGGCGGAGTTCCAGTGGTGCTGAAATCGCTTCTGGATGCCGGATGTCTTCATGGCGATTGCATGACGGTTACCGGAAAAACGATGGCCGAGAACTTGAAGGATGTTGTTATTCCAACTGACCAAATGGTGGTCCGAACGATCGCAAATGCCGTTTCTCCAACCGGTGGCCTGGTCGCCGTTTACGGAAACCTTGCCACCCTCGGCGGAGTGATTAAGACCGCGGGCGTCAAGAGACTCGCTCACACCGGCCCGGCAAAGGTTTACGACTCGGAGCAAGAAGCAATGGTCGCAGTTCAGGCCCGACAAATCGTAAAAGGCGATGTGGTCGTCATCCGAAACGAAGGTCCCAGAGGCGGTCCAGGAATGCGCGAGATGCTGGGAGTAACGGCGGCAATCGTCGGTCAAGGGATTGGTAACGACGTTGCCCTCCTCACCGACGGACGTTTTAGCGGTGCCACCAAGGGCCTGATGGTTGGGCACGTTTGCCCTGAAGCCAGCGAAGGCGGAGTCATCGGCCTCGTCAACAATGGCGACCAGATCACCGTTGACGCCGAGAAATTCGAACTCACCATCCACGTTTCCGACGAGGAACTCGCCGAAAGGCGTAAAACCTCGAAACCCCTCCCTCCACGGTACACGAAAGGGGCATTGGCTCGGTTTGCCAAGAACGCCGGCCCCGCCTGCGATGGCGCGGTGACCCATTAATCAGTCGGCAGTCAACAATTAGCAAAAAAACAAAAAATGATTGCGGCGGCATCGGAGCATAGGCGTCTCCGCTTGTCAAAAAAGAAACCGCAAAATTCAGCTTCTTATTCCAGCCTCGCAACCTGACGTCACGGCCTAACCAGCTAAACTACTAAGTAATCATGCTTGTTGCTGCCATCGCGTCCTACCTCCTTTCCGACAGAGACGAGTGCCTTGTTTTTGTCAGTAGGAACCTTGCCAAAGGCGACAGCAACTGGTTCACCTACTTCGATATCTCCGAAAAGAAGCTCAAGTTTATAGCGGGTGACAAGCTTTCCTACGATATCTTTCTTGACCCCAAAAATCCGGTCATGAAAGGCGCGCTCGACGTCGAGCTCGATGAAGGCGACCCGTTGCGAGATCGACAACTGAGCGACACCGACGGGAATCGAGTCCATGGCGATGGAGTTTTGGAGAGCGGCAGCGGCAAATGGCACCACCGCACGATCGACCTGAGTCCGGTCGCGGGGCGAACTTCCACGATGTGGAACCTCAACTTTGAAGGTGATCGCGACGGTCGCTACATGATGGCGATTGACAACATTAAAGTAGCCCACGCCGATGGCTCGGTAGACGTGGTTTACGACGGTGGTCAGTTAACCGTCCACAAGCTGATGCAAACCAGCGGATATACAAAATTTCCGTCCTGGCGAGTTGTTGATAAGGCTGAAATCGACACCGGAAAGGATCTCGAGCCTCTAATTGCAAATACAGAAGACCAGGCTAAAAAGAAGCAAGCTCTGGAGGCAATCGACGAAGAGCTCAAGATTGTCGAAAATTACCTAAAGGGTAAGCCAATGGACATCCACACCAAGCAGCACCTCGATCAAACCAGGATGATGCTCGATGCCTTGTATCAATCGGACAACGTGACGCCGGAACAGATCGAGGCCGCGCTCCACATGGCGAACCAAGCTTTTGAGCATTCGCACCCGGAAATGAAGAAGTACACCGGCCACTTGGTTGGGCACGCACATATTGATCTTCAGTGGCTCTGGGAGTGGCAGGAAGGAATCGTCGCTTCGCGTGACACTTTCAATCAAGCGGTGAAATTTATGGACGAATTCCCCGGATTTACCTTTAGCCAAAGCTCATCGGTTATCTATCAAGCGGTCGAGGACGCGTATCCTGACCTGTTCAAGAAGGTTCAAGACAAGATCAAAAAGGGTCAATGGGAAATCGTTGGCGGCCGGGTCTGCGAAGGCGATACCAACATGATCTCGCCGGAGTCTCACGCCAGGCAATTCCTCTACGGTCAAGCCTATTTCAAAGAGAAATTTGGCAAGACCGCAATCGTTGGATGGGAGCCCGATACATTTGGTCACTCGCTCCAGATGCCGCAGATTTTGAAAATGGGTGGCTGCAAGTACTACTATTTCTGCCGTGGCGGCAAAGGAAAACCTCTCTTTTGGTGGGAAGGGCTAGACAAGTCAAGAGTGTTGGCATTTGATGAGCCGGCGAGCGGATCTTGGTATAACGGGGACATCTCGTACAAGCAATTCCAAGAGATGCTCGATTTCGAAAGTAACACCACGAGCAAAGACGCACTCATGGTATATGGGGTGGGCAACCATGGTGGTGGTCCGACTCGAGAAATGATCCAAGAAGCGGTCAAGATGATGGCGAAAAAGGATTTGCCTGGGCTCAAATTCAGCACCGCAACCGAGTTCTTTAAGAAGTTAGAAACCTATGACCTCTCCAAAATTCCGGTCATCGAGGATGAACTCAATCCAGTTTTTGATGGTTGCTACACCACTCATAGTGAAGTGAAGCAACTCAACCGCCAAGCAGAAAATGCAACGGCCACTTCGGAGGCCATCTCGGTTATGGCAAACCAATTTGGATTCGCGTATCCCCATGCTCAGTTCCGAAAGTCATGGGAAGACATCTGCTTCAATCATCACCACGATACGTTGCCGGGCAGCGGAATTCACGCGCCCTATGAAAAGACAAAAGTGACCCTTGGTCGCGCGATCGCGGACAGTCACGACACGACCGTTAAAGCCATGGAACTCATGAGCCTCCGAGTCACCGCAAAGGTCGGTGGAATGAGCTTCATGGTCGCAAATCCGTTGGGCTGGAAACGGTCCGAGTGGGTCGAGACGCTTGCGGTTCCGAGCGGTTGGATCGGTCAAAATATGGACATCGACCGGCTTGTCGCGGTCGCTCCGGATGGAAAGGAGTATCCCGTAGAGGTTCTCGATAGGATTTCAAAACGAATTCGATTCTTGGCGGCGGATGTTCCGAGTTTCGGGTACCGCGTCTTCCAAGTCAAGAACGGCGATCCGGTTCAGAACTCAACAATTTCCTACACTGGAGACGAAATCAATGGTGGTGGGCTACATGCAGTCATCGACAATGTCTACGGTGGGCTCAAAGAGCTCACTTTCCGAGGCAAGACTTTTCGAAATGTGGGTCGACTTCAAATGAACTTCGAAAAGCCCGGCGGAATGACCGCCTGGGTTATCCAGCCGATCGACCACGTCACCACATGGAAGGCGAGCAAAGTCCGGATTCACCCATTGCGTCAAGGTTTAGACCTCACCATGTGGTACGAAATGGACAGTACGAATCGCAAGGGCGTGCCGACAACGGTGTCGCAAACATTCCAGTTCCGTGAAGGTGCGAAAGAAATCGGAGTGAAAGTTGAGTGCGATTGGCACAATGTGGGCACCAGTTCAACCAATAATCCAATGCTCAGAGTTTCTTTTGAAGTTGAGCCCTCCTCCGATCTGAAAAACGGAACCTTTGATATTCCGTACGGGATCATTGAGCGGCCCAATGATGGCAAAGAATATCCAGCCGTCAAATGGGGAGCTTTGGGAGATTTGGCTATCCTGAACGACTGCAAATATGGATATGCAACGCAAGGGAATACCCTCACCATGACCCTCATTCGAAGCAGTTATGACCCGGATCCGGAGCCGAATCCTGGCCTCCACGAATGGCACTATGCTATCCGACCGAAGATGGACAATGAATCTTGGTCTGACATTACTAGGGCGGGATATAACCTCAATCAGCCAATGGTCTGTGCATCCATCCCGTTCGACGCAAGGGGGACTTCAACACTGGATTGGAGTGCTTTGACCTTCGATACACCGGAAGGAATTCCGTTTGGATTGAAGCTCGCCGAGGGTTCAAGTGACCCGATCGCCCGCATGTACAACTGTAGCTTCGATGGTTCGAAGATGACCTTCGAGACCGTCTTCGCTGGTAAAAAGATGTCAGAAGTAAACTTTCTTGAAGAGCCACTTCGGCCATTTGTTCGAACTCTTGGCACCTATGAAATCAAGTCGATTCGTTGGTCAAAGTAAGCGATTGACGCTCAGGAACGATAGTTCGTCTGGTAGGTTGCCTGTGGCAGCGTGCCAGGCGAGTTCGCCGAGTACTGGCCCGAATTTGAACCCGTGGCCACTAAATCCGCACGCCACCGAAAGCCCCGGCTCAACTTCCCCAAAAATGAAGTGCCCGTCGGGTGACATGTCGTAGG
>JAYVXG010000374.1:0-5637 GCA_043785475.1 Armatimonadota bacterium | reverse complement strand
TAAAAATGACGGTAATAAATTTGGTTGAAATTTTCATCGGTAATTCCCTTTTCCGACGAAGTGACGAATTCTCAATCCCGGTGTTCAGTAATTTTTTTCCCCCAACACAAATAATTGCCTGTTTTTGAAACTTAGATTCGAATTAACGGGTTATAACGGAAGAATGATCTCCGCGATTCTGTTGCTCCAAGCCACAATCTCCGACCGTCTCATCGCGTCAGCGCGGGACCAACTAACGTGGGGCACTACCTACGACCCCAGCTACACCACCCTCAAGTACCCCGGCGGAGACGTCGATCGCAATGTTGGAGTTTGTACCGACGTCATCATCCGATCCTACCGATCCATCAATCTCGACCTCCAAAAACTCATCATTGAGCATAAAAATACTCACATGACTCTCTATCCAAAGGGAAAGCTCGATTCAAATATTGACCATCGGAGAGTAAAAAACATGGCGATTTTTTTCCGTGCCCGTGGTGCTTCCCTTCCCCTCAATTCTGGTTGGATGCCCGGTGACATTGTTTACTGGAAGCTCGATAGCGGCCTCGATCACATCGGTCTTGTCACCGACACAAAAGGGAGTAGCGGAAAATATCAGGTCGTCCACAACATGAGCACACCGAAGGAGGAAGACGTCCTCGGTTCCTGGCGAATCGTGGGACACTACCGCTTCCCGAAAAACCGGTAACTCACAATTAGCAAATAATGAACCGGGAACGAGTTTCGCGGCACTCATGTTAATGGATTCAATATCGAGGTTAATTCAATGAAGAAGAAACTTACTCATCGCTACTTCGCCCTCGCCCTTGCCCTCGCTGTGATTTACACCATGTTTGGATGCAGCGCAGGGGCGGACAAATCGTTCGCTAGCAAAACACCAGGAGGTAGCAGTAAACCTGCGTCGCTCGATAATCCTGCCGGGCTGGAAGCAAGTGCCGATAAGCAGACTTCTGGCGCTGCGGGCACCACCAAAAATGCCGACGAACTTGTTCTCCCACGCAAAATTATCTACACCGGAGACCTTCATCTCGCCTGCGAGAACCTCGACATCGCCTCCCAAAAACTAGAATCCAGAATCAAAGAATTTGGTGGCTACATCGGCAATGCCAACAAAACCGGAAACCGTGGCACGATCCGAGAAGCAACTTGGACAATCAGACTGCCGGCAGAGAAATTTGACGCCTTCATTAAGTTTGCGGTCAGCATCGGCGAACTCCAATCCAACAACCGCCAAGCCCAAGATGTCAGTGAAGAGTTCTATGATGTCGCTGCCAGGCTGAAAAATAAGAAAATCGAAGAAGCACGCCTAGTGGAACTCCTTAAAAGAGCGACCGGAAAACTGAGCGAAATTCTCACCGTCGAGAAAGAACTCAGCCGAGTCCGCGAAGAAGCCGAACGCATTGAAGGCCGACTGAGGTTCCTCAGAAACCAAACTGACCTCTCGACCATTACTGTCACCATCCAGGAGATCAAGAACTTCCAACCCGAAGGTCCCCCGACCGTCAAAACTCAAGTATCTCGCACGTTCGAAGGCTCAATTGACGCCATGAAGCAAATGGGTATAGCCTTGCTGCTCTTTTTCGTCGCCCTCCTGCCGTGGCTTCTCCCAATCGCACTCATCGCCTGGATTGTGGTGCGACGAACCCGAAAACCAATAGTCAAAAGTGATCCGAAAGAAGCCGCGGAGGACTCGAAAGAATCGGTATAGTTCGAAGTATGAGAGCACGACTCCTCACAAGCATTTTCGTCGTTTCTGCGATCGCAGTCCAGTCCCAGGCCGCCCTGATGGCGTACCTCACCATCAAAGGCCAAAAGCAAGGCACCTTTATGGGGGGCGTGACCCAGAAGGGCCGGGAAGGCAAAATCGGAGTCATTGCCGTTGACCACGATATCGTGTCACCGAGAGACACCCGATCAGGACTGGCAACCGGTCGACGATTGCACAGGCCGATTAAGATTACGGTCGAACTCGATAAGGCAAGTCCTCTTATTTATAACGCACTTAATAGCAATGAGAATCTGTCCGAAGTGACCCTCGATTTTTGGACTCCCCAACAAAAAGCAGGGGTAGGCGTAGGAACTGAAGTTCAGCACTTCACCATCAGGCTGACAAACGCCACGATTAGTGATGTTCACTTCGTCATGCCTAATATCCGGAATCCGGAGCTCATGAAGAACACCGAAACCCTCGAAATCACGTTCAACTACCAAAAGATTGAGTGGATTTGGAAGGACGGCGGAATCACGGCAACCGACGACTGGGGCGGCTAGCCTCCAAAAGCCCTTCTCTTATAGTGCACCCCAGTCAACAAACTCGGAATTGTTTGAGCAAGCAAATGGGAGAAGGGTAAATCGAGGGCAAATTAAATCCTGCGCCCTCAAATCAACCTAGAATCGCCCGAACAGAGACAACCCAATCCGTCGCCCCTGCATAAACCGAGTGCCGCTAAATGCCGATTGAAAGTTAATTACCGTTCGGTTATCGAATAAGTTTGTCACGTCAAAAGTCAAGCCGCCTTTGCCGTGAAACAATTGTTCACCGGTCGTATAGTGCATGTCAATCTGCATTCTGGGATTTCGCGAGTCGCTCGGGGCTATCGGACTGCTGGCTAGTCCAGACCCATAATCTAACGTCGTAGAGAAACTCGCGCCCGACTTCCAAGTGTAAGCCGCACCAATACCAACCGTATGCCGCTGGTCATGATCATTGAAGTCCGGAACATTCGCACCTGTACTGTCCACCCCGTTTGGCTTTGCTGCACTCAAAGAGTAGTGAACGTACGAATCCCAACCAAGACCCTTTACGGCTGAAATGTCGTAGCTGACCTCGACACCATGAACTCCGCCGCGTGCCAAATTCACGGCTCCGTAAAGACCAATCTGGCTACCAGGAATGAAAAGTCCAGTATCGACTTGGTTCCGAATATCCTTGTAATAATAGGCCAGCGTCACACTTCGATTAGGGGAAAGCTTTTTCGTGACCGACAAATCATACTGGTTCAGTGTTTCCGGTTTGATCGCCGCTCCAATAACCGCCCCCTGAGCCAGTGGCGGAGTATTAAACAAGTGATTGTAAGCCATACGAATATCAGTTTTCGAATCAACTCGATACTGAAGGTTCACTCGGGGCGATAGCTCAAACGTCGAAATATTTTGCTGACCAAGGTTTTGTTCTTGGTTATACCAATCGCCCCTTACGCCGTAGTTAGCGGTGAACTTACCGGACTGAAAAGTATCCTGCAAGTATGCCGCTTTATAACTACCGGTCCGATGAACATTCAAGGTCGGCACTGCGCCCGTTGCCGTAAACACAGGATTCCCGTTAATGTCTAATTCGGTGCTTGCGCTGCCTGGAGGAGCCAAATTGGGGGCAGTTGCCGCCAACGCATCAAGTGCTAGTTGCGATCCCGGAACAATATGGTACGACTCGTTGCCACTCTGTGAATCAAGCAGAAACCCCGCTTTGAATTGGTGCGTACCGCGCTTCACATCCCAATTTCCGGAAAGCTGGAAGTGGTGGACATTACGAAGGGCTGTCGGACTGAACTCAATACTGCTATCGACCGGTAAGTTATTTTGATCAACGAATGCATTTCGGTTCGTAACATCCTGTCCACTGTGAAGAACAGTTAATGCTAACTGCGCGGACTCTGTCTTGCTAATCTTCCGGTTGAAATTGATTGTCGCGAACTCGCTCACTTCCACCTGGTTAATATCTTGTCCCGTTTGTTGCTGACTACCCAACACCATCGGAGCGGCACCCAGTAAGCCAGAATTTCCGGCGTTCACATCGGGCCTGGTCCCGTCCGCGTTCCGAAGCCCAAACAGGCCAAATCCTTGACCCGCGGAGGCAAATGAAGCTGGTAGACCCGCACGATTGGCGATTTGCAGAGATCCTGGACTGTTGCTCAACGTCACCGTAAAGGCGTCCTTCGTATTGGGAGTAAACCGTAACTTCGTAAAGTAGCTGCTCGATGAACCCTCGTTATGTGCGGTCTGGTTGTCCGGTTGAGGAGATTCTTCTGCGTTGCTCGTGCGATTTTTGGAAATATCGACAACCGCGTTCGCCCTCGGTCCTACAGGGCTAACGTATGTTAATTGGCCAGAGTAGGTATTGTAACTTCCCGCAGATAGCGAATAATCATCACGAGCTTTCTTCAAGTCTGCAAGGGTTGTGATGTTGAGTATTGCTGCAGTTTGGCCTCCAAATTCTGGCGCGAAAGCGCCGGTAATCATTTCCAAGGACTGGATCGTACTCTGAACGACGATCGAGCCCTGCCGACCTGACAATGTATCCGGCAACGGAACTCCGTCCACCACGTAAGCTATTTCACCGTGCTCACCGCGAACGTGAGCCTGTCCCGCCGAGTCTTCGGCAACTCCAGCCTGACCTTTAGTTAGCTTATTATTGTCGTTTCCGCCAGCACCGCCTCCAAATTTCTTGAGATCGGTGTTATCGCGAATCGTTGAGGTCGCCGTCGGCGCAGATTTCGGCTTCAGACGCGTCGCGGTGACCTTTATCGAAATTTCCTTTATTGGCAAATCGTCCTTTTGTCGAATCGTAAGGCTTTCACCGGCCGGAATCGTGATCAAAGTCGTACTTGCGTCGGCATATTGTTCGACCATCCAATCGACCGTGTTGAATCCAGCCGACCGCTTAGCGCCGGTCGCCAATTCGAAAACCCGACCGTCGGAATCGACAATATTAATCTGGCCATCAACCGGCTTACGCGTGACGGGATCAACCACTACAAAACAGACATGGTTCAGTCCCCTTGCAAAAGCGCAAGGCATCGCGGCCAGAGCCGTCGCCAACGACAGATATCGGAGTTTATGCATCAATCAACCTTGAAATTTATTCGAAAACGGACTCGTTGCGCACTAGCAACGCCGTCAATTGTCGCGGGCTTGAAACGGTACTTTTTGGCGGTTTCTAGACCAATTCGATCAAGTTCCTTGATCCCAGTGGAACTTGAAACCGTAACATTGATCGGGTGCCCGCCGCTGTCGATTTGGGCCTCGACCACTAAAGTCGTATCGAGTGGCTCAGACCGAAGGTCATCCGGAATCTCAGGCTCCGGCGCATCAACAACAGTTGCCTCGATAATTTTCTTTGGTTTCGGCTCGAACGACTTAACGGGTTCGGTTTTTGGGGGATCGGTTTTCGGAGGATCCGTTTTCTTAACGACGACTGGTTCCGTAACCGGTTCTTTTTTGACCTCTGGCTCAGTCTTAGGTTGAGTCTTCGGACCATTAGGAACCTCGCCGGCCTTGCCCGTGCCTGATTCTGCCTTTGGCCCGCCAGCATCGCCTGCCCCAGTCGCGGGTCCGCCCGTCACAACCTTTGGCTGCGGCAGATTATTTCCCTTAGCTCGATCGGTGGCCTTCGAGTCAGACACTTTCTTTTCAATTCGTTTTACTTTTGCTTTTTCTTTTGCTTTCTCTGCGCTCTCCTTCATTGCGTTTGTCAGCATGACAATATGACTGTCCCGAACGCCTTTCCCAATATTCTTAAACGCTCCGTAATGAGCCGCAATTGGGAGAGCAATTGCATGAACGATCACCGAAATAACCAAGATCTTGGTTAAGAGCGGATTGCCTTTCTTTCGTTTCGTTCGTGCCATCGTTACTTCC
>JAYVXG010000373.1:0-5639 GCA_043785475.1 Armatimonadota bacterium | reverse complement strand
CGAGAGCTTCGGCGATTTTTGGCACCAACTCTTGCAACACGAGATAGTGGTTCTGGCCCACCCGTACCAAGTCATAGTTGAACTCGGGATGAAAGGCGCAAGCCAGGTTTGCCGGGATCGTCCACGGAGTCGTCGTCCAGATGATCGTAAAGACATTCTTGAACTCTTCGAATAGCTTGTTGGCATCATGGAGCAGGGGAAATCGGACGTAAATTGCCTTGCTGATGTGGTCGTGATATTCGATTTCGGTGCCGGCCAATGCGGTTCGGCTAGTTGGGCTCCAAAGCGTTGGTCGCAGGCCCTTGTACACGTATCCACCTTCTGCCAATCGCCGGAAAACTCGAACAATCTCGGCTTCGAATTTGAACTCCATCGTGGTGTATGGCAGTTCCCACATGGCGAAGACTCCAAGCCGTTTGAACTGCTCAGTCTGCACTCCAAGGTAGTGGGCCGCGTGCTCGCGACACGCTTGTCGAAGCTCGGGAATCGTGGGCGTCGCCTTCTTTTCCGCAAATTTCTTCATGACCGCCTGTTCGATCGGCAATCCATGGTTATCGAACCCAGGCACGTACGGAACCCGGTATCCCATCATCGTTCGGCATTTGCAGGCAAAATCCTTAAGGATTTTGTTCATTGCCGTTCCGAGGTGGATCGGGGAATTCGTGTAAGGTGGTCCGTCGTGGTAGACATAAACGGGCGCGGTCTCCCGCGCTTTTTGAATCTTGTGATAGATGGACTCGTTATTCCAAATCTCCTGAATCGCGGGCTCCATCGAAGGCAGATTTGCCTTCATCGGTATAGTCGCCTCAGCGTCCGGCAGATGGAGGGTAGATTTGAAGTCCATTTGAACCTAATAGTGTACCTTTTTGGCTATTATTTGAGTTCGAAACCCGACTGGACTGACTAGTAAGATTAAAGATTGTGTTTGACTTTGTAGGCAGTCCATCGAGTACATGCATCGACCATCGATGGCAAAGGATTGACCAATGGTTGCCCAGTTTTGCAAGTAATTGCCAAAAATCGAGCCGCTTCCCTGCAATCGCTATCATTCTTGTAAGCCAAGGTAACATTTCGATCCTCGGTAACTTGTGTCCCTTCCAAATTCCGACACCAATTTTCAAGTTCATAGTTTGGACATATGAGAAGAAAACGGCCATTGCTTTCCAATCTTTCCCGTTCAACATCTGTTAAAGTGATTACCAATCGATTCAAATTCTGCTCATATGATTCGGAATCAGCATCCACAATAACAAAAAGATGTGTTTCTGCACCTTGCTTTAACATTGAGATTGCTTCTGCGGCAAAATTCTTTTGAACACCAGACTTATTGACTGCCTTTGAGTACCGCGTTGCCCTCAGCCTCACGGGAAGATTTATTTCTCTGAAAAACGCGGAAGCGAAAGATTGATGAAGGGCATCTTCATGCAGTACGACGATCGCTATTCGCCTACTCATGGACTGGGGGTTCCTCAGCATCATTCAGAATCCATCCACGCGCCATGAGTTCACTAATCGGCAAGTCACCGCCATCCTCAGTAATCAAATGAACCTTGGTTGCAGAGTCATGTCCTTGCCGATCAAAGTAAGAAATTCGCTTTGAACCCATCAAATCGACAATTTCAGAATTATGTGAAACAAGAATTAGTTGCCCGTCATCCGGCCGATCCTCAAGCATTTGAAGTATCCAAGGCTGAATTTCCTGAAGAGATAGGAAGTTGTCAGGCTCGTCGATGATTACGAACATTGGTCCCGTAATTCTCTGATATGCCACAAGACAATAAAGGACGACCAGCATTCGCTCGCCATCAGATAGTTCTTCAAAATCAATCGATAAATCTCCGTAGGTTCGATCCGACCTAGTAAAGACCACGCTGAGAGCGACCGCTTTACCAATTGGCTCAAGCCTTAGGAAGCTCAAGTCAGCCCAAACTTGCCTAAGTAAGTCGGAAATGATCGTAGAGAAACGTCCATCCCCCATTTGCTGCCAAAACCAACCGACGAAATTCTCAAAATACGTTGTGGGCTTAAAGTCTCTGATCCTTGCTTCATTCAAAATCAGGCGAGGTATCGGGCGAACTATAATCGAGCGTTGAAGGTATGTGACGAAAGGGGAAATTTCAACGGACCCCTGTCCAATATAAAGTGCCGCCACCGCGGATTGACTTGGGGGCAATGGAAAAGCAGCTACTGGAGGAGAAAAATCGCTGTAGAAGGCGACTAATCCGTGATCACGAGCAATTAGAGTTTTACCGTCACGAACTAAAAATTCTGTCAGCATGGCGGGAATGCGGCTCTTTTTGTCGCATTCAAACTGCACTCTGTACTCGTACAAAGCATCATCGATCTCGATATCGATTTCAAATCTAAATAGATTTGAAATCTGCCATCGAGTCAATTTGTCTCCGTGAAGTTTTTCATCTACGGCACCCAAGCCACACACCCAGTGTCGTATTAGATCGATAGCATCAATAGCTGCCGTTTTTCCACTGCCGTTGAATCCAAGCACCAAAGTTTCGGTCATTGGCTTCCACTCGAAATCTACGAGTGACTTGTAGTTATCAACGTACAGCCGACGAATCATTGCAGTAGTCTACTGTTTCGCCGTGACCCTTGTCTCGACTTGCCTCTGGAACAGCGTCACGCGCCTACTTCCAACTTATCCAACAGGCCAGTTACTTCCCCTTGAGTCATGAGCTTTTCGCCCTCGTTCGAAGCCTCTGCGTACGCCGTCTTCACCGCGTTCTTGTAGCACTCCAGTGCGCTCAGCGTATCCTTGCAGCCGCCGCAGCTCTGGGCATGCTTTCGCACGTACCATTTGAAGAGGCCCCCGCGCGAATTGTCAAAGGCAATTTTTTCGAGCATCGAAACGAACATGGCGCAAGGGTTGAGTTGAGTTGTTGATCGAGATTTCATAGTGAGCACGTTCCGGAATTATTGAGAGAGCGAAGACGTTGTGCAAGTTTCATCCTTGCCCGAGAGAGACGAGAGCGAACAGTACCGACTGGCACTTGCAAAACCTTGGCCGCTTCTTCGTAATCAAATTCGTTTATATCGATGAGGACGACACATTCCCGCTGATCGTCCGGCAATTCCTCGATCGCCCGCTGAAGAACATCGCGAAGAGCCGCATTTTCGAAGTCTCGGCGCCCGTCTGCTCCTGCATACTGATCATCGAGTTCCCAGCCAACCGTTTGTTTTTTCGCCGGTGCATCAAGAATTCGTTTCGAATGACTGTCGCAAACCAAGCTTTCGTCCGGTCATCGAGCGTCAATCCGCCATTCATAAACGCTTGATACCCTTTGATGACCGATTCCTGAACCAGGTCTTTGGCGAGGTCAAAATCGGGGCGGGCGAAGCAAATGGCCAAGGAATTCAGTTTTGGCAAAAGGTTCGCAATATATGTTTCATATTGCTCCCGTTGCGGTAAATGTGCGACTTTTCCCTGCGGCCGAGCAATAGCGACTTCTAGCATGTTGAGTCAAGAATGCGACATCCATGAAAACAGTTCCCAAAAATTAAGCTAGAATCTTTCGTTGCAAAGCGCAGAATACGCACGAATGTACGAGTTGGAGGACACCTATTGGTGGTTCGTTGCTCGCCGGGAACTTGCCCTTCAATTTCTCTTTCAAGTGGTCCCTGCGGACGCCCTAATCCTTGATGTCGGCTGCGGCACGGGCAAAGGTCAAGAATCTTTTGGCAAACTCGGTACTGTATTTGGGGTCGATTTTAGCCAAGACGCCCTCATGTTTTGTCACGAGCGAGGTCTTGAGCGCATTGCTCGTGCCAACGCGGAAGCTCTGCCGATCCAGTCCAATAAATTCGACGTCGTGATTACACTGGATACCATCGAGCACATTCCGGACGATCAAAAAGCAGTCTCGGAAATTGCGAGAATCTTGAAACCAGGCGGCGTGATTATGCTCAACGTTCCAGCTTACCAATGGCTATGGGGACCCCATGATGTGGCGCTCATGCACCAACGCCGGTACACCCGAACCCAGGTTCGCAAGCTCCTCGAATCGAACGGATTTACCATTGAACGGCTCTCTTATCACATCTTTTTCCTTTTCCCGCTTGTGGCCCTCTCTCGGTTCATCAGTAAGTTTAAACGCGGAGAACCGGATGCAAAACTCCCATCGATTCCCCGATGGGTCGAAAACATTTTCAAGGTTGTCCAGCGCGGAGAAGCAGCCCTTATTGCCCGATCGAACCTTCCTTGGGGAAGCAGTATTGTCGCGGTGGCAAGAAAAAAGGATTCGGTTTAAAGGTCATTTATTGGAATCAGGAACCTTTTCCAATTCCTGTCAATGTTTGTCGAAGACTATCCAATGTTTGAATGTTGTGACCATTGATTTCCGCGATTGACTCAGCGTAGTTTGCGGCTCCACGACCCCCAATCAAAATTGGAAAGGCCGGTCCAAGTTGCCGCCGAATCTGCCAAAGTTCTGTCGCAATTTCTCTGTCGTCCAGCGGGTAGACAATGCTCAAACCAACCGCATCGGCGCTGCACCTTTTGACCGCCTTCGCAATTTCCTCAGACGGCATGTTCGCCCCGAGATATGTCACGTGCCAGCCTTCCAAAGCTGAAACCGCGGCAACGATCAGAGCGCCAATTTCATGGATCTGGTTTTTCGGAGTCGTCACCAATAATCGCGGAGCGTGGCTGGATGCTCGCAGACCAGACCGAATTCCGTCGAGATATGTCCGCAGGGCGGCTGAAGCCAAATGTTCCTGGGAAATAGACACGGTTCCGTCATTCCATCGGGCATCCAGTATGTTGACCAATGGCAAAATAACTCCCTCGATCAGCTCATTCGCACCTAAATTTGCCGAGCCCCTCGCCAAAGATTCTTCCAACACTTCCTGGTTCATTTGGTCCAAGGCAATCTCGCAAGATGCCAAGAATTCGGTCGGTGAACGATCCTGATTGAAATTTGCTTTGGAAACCGAAGATTCCGCCGAGTCAACACTCAGGGACAAAAGAGTCGTGTCAGTAAGATTGGCAACTTGGCCGATACTATGGCCCGCCTGCACGGCTTGCCGAAGGAGTTTCAGCCTTTCTACATCGGCCGCGTTATACAAGCGCCGATTTGATTCCGATCTAGCCGGACTCAGAATCTGATATCGCTTTTCCCAAGCTCGAATTGTATGGGCACTGAGCCCAGACATTTGTGCAACGGCCTTGATATTAAATTTTAGTTCCATTGCACACCCAAAGTATGAGAGGCTTGTCTAATATTTGTCAATCAACCATACCCCTCTCGGGCCGAGCTATTACAATATTTTACAAAAGTGAGACATTTATTAGACAAATATGAAATTGATTGCGTATATCCAATGGGAACTTGGAAAGATGTTCGTCCTGGCGAAACCAACGATCCAAGAATGTTAAACATATGAAAACTTCAAAATTAATTGCTCTCGCTTCTGCGGTCCTCTTTTCCGCATCAATGTCATTCGCTGGAGTTCATCGCGCTGGCGAAGAAAAGGACATCGTCGACACGGCCGTAGCAGCCAAAGGGTTTTCAACCCTCGTGACTGCGGTTAAGGCGGCCGGCCTCGTCGATGCACTAAAGGGAGCAGGTCCGTTCACAGTTTTCGCCCCGACCGACGCAGCCTTTGCAAAGCTTGAGAAGAGC
>JAYVXG010000372.1:0-1644 GCA_043785475.1 Armatimonadota bacterium | reverse complement strand
TCTTAATCAGCGGGTCGAAGGTTCGAGCCCTTCACGGTCCACCAGTTTTTTAGGTTCAAAAGTCGCCGCAAGGCGGCTTTTTTGTTGTCTGATAATTCGAGTTGACGGCAGCTAATGAAAGACCCCCGGCAACTAATCCTCGTCCGTTTCCCAATCAAAACAATGCGATTCAATGCCAACTCAGTTGAGCAATTAAGCGGCAAATGCTTGGTCGTTATATATCTGCTCAAGTGTTGCTATGTATCATTGGAACTGTCTCGCCTGTCCAGCGATGCTCTAAGTCCCGTCCACCGGATTACCATCATTTTGACCGCCGGGACAATGAGGTGAGGAAACTTGAAAACCCAAGGTCACCCTGTCTAACTTCGTCCACACCGTTGCGATCCCATAGCCCGATTCGCCATCGATTGCTTCCGGATGCGAGAGCACAGGCGATGAACTCTTGAGTTGATTGTTCCCGGCTTTACCCCAAGGTGCTCGGCGATATCTCGATGGGGCAAGTTCTCGACAAATGCCATTCGAAGCAACTCGCGCGAGTCTTGATCCAAAGATGCCAAAAGACTGCTTAATTCCCGATTCGGAGAATATTCATCCAGAATACTTTCCAAGAATAAGTTGGAATCTGCGAACTGGCTCATTCCTTCTTCGTCAAGTAGCCCCTCACCCACCTCCTTAACTCTACGGGAATCGTGTCTCCGGGCATCGAGAAAGAGGTTGTAGACGATGCGCATCAGCCAATTGTCAACCTTTCCATTCGAATTGCTCATGTCAATCGCCCGATAAGCTCTGAAGAAGGCCTCTTGGGTCAGGTCTTCGGCCCGATCGTGGTTTCCACAGAGCTTCCGTGCAAAATTGAAGATTTTGCTGTATGATTGCCGGTAAATATTTTCGAAGTAGAGATCTTTCGTCATTTCCATTTTAAGTTCCTAGCCAAACTAGTTGGCATGAATTTCATTTCGTGATTTCATTAGACCAACCGGGGAGTAAGGGAGACCACAAAATGACCGGTCGTACCATCAAAATTGAATAAGATTCCCTTTTTGGCGTCGCCCAGTAATCGGTTGCCTCGCCGAAATGTAGGTTTTTGTTGTGCGATGGGCTTTCGGTCTTTGCCTTGGTTCAGCGTATCCTGGGTAACCTCGGCTCACAATGAGTCCCCTCGCTATTGCCGGAATTTTCACAGTCGTCAGGCAAATGCAGACGCACGCGATCAAACCTCTTACTCTCGATGTTTCGAGTAAGGCTTCGACGGATATTGGGAAAGGGAACAGATTTTTTGTTTTGGGGAAGTTCAAAGAGGCACTGACTGCCTATGATGATGCTTCAGTTGCGGATCAGGATTCTGCGGCTCCTTGGCTCAATAGCGGATTGACTTCAAAGGAACTTGGCAAGCTGGGAATGGCGAAGTTGGCGGTCAATACTGCTTTCCATATGGGGGATAGATCGGCACGGGGGAAGGTCATTTCGGCGGATATTGACCTTGCTCGAAATCAATTTGAACCGTCCAAAGCGAAGTTTGGGCAAGCACTGTTTATGGCACCGAACGATCCTTATGGATTGGTAGGTTTCGCGAAGTGGAACATGAAACAGGCTCATTTGCGGGAAGGAGAGCGGTTTATGTGGCAGGGATATCGCCAGGGCGCG
>JAYVXG010000371.1:0-1646 GCA_043785475.1 Armatimonadota bacterium | reverse complement strand
GGTTTGCCTGGGCTTGGGTCACAAATTCGTCCATCGCATTCGATGTTGCGTCCTCTTCTCTGATCGACCAAACCGGTCTTTTCTTCCGAAGGGCATCGGAAACTTTGCGTCGTGCAATGCCTAGCAGCCAAAGTTTTGGGTCGCCTTTGCAGCGGCCCCAGTGGCGGTAGGCATCGACAAACACGTTGGCAACAACATCTTCGGCTTCTTGGACAGGCCGAATTCGACTAGCAACGAATGCAAAGATGAGTCCCTGATATCGTTCCCTTGCCTCGGCAAAGGTTAGGCGTTGGGCCCGATCGGGAAGTGTGGCGGCTTCAATGGTTGACTTGGTCAATGGGAACTCCTTTCTCTCGCATTCACAGAAGGAGTTCGCGCCACGAGTCAAAGTCTATCGGAAATTGTTCGAAGTGCTACCTAATGGATACCTCGATCCTTAATGAGGCGATTCAGTGACAAGCTCTGCGAGTCCGGCGCACAGGCCGAATGTAGCGTCGTGGTTGTCAATTATCATGAGCCTCAACGCTACGAGCGAATAAAAACCGCACATTTCTACCGAAGGCATTCGCTCGCTCTAAGGGTTGAGGCATCAAGTTCTCATATCCAGACGTCGTTGCTAGCGGTCTTTTCTCCGCCCGCTTCGCCCGTGTTGACGACGCCCCGCGGCTCAATGATCATTGCGTGACACTCGTATTTGGCTCGGGTGATGTGTTCGATACCTTTCTTGACCACGAACATCTCGCCTTCTTTGACCGTGACTTCCCTATCCCGAAAGCCGATCTGCATCTCGCCCTTGATCACGATGAACGCTTCGTCGGTGTCATCGTGCTGGTGCCAGACGAAATCGCCCTGAAACTTCACGAGCTTGAATTGGGAATCATTCAGCTCAGCGATGACCTTTGGCGACCAATGTTCAGCGAACAGGGAAAATTTCTCGGCAAAGTTGATAGGGCTCATATTTCATATTTTGGCCGATCCAGTTCAAGGAACCTAAGAGAACCTTTCCCCAAACGCTGGTACTAAGACCAGCTTCCATGTTAAACTCATTATCGCGCACCAGTTACGACACCTGGTGCGTCTATAACCATGCCCAGTGAAGGTTCAAATGATTCGCTCCAAGAAAAGCGTTGGCTCACTGCTCTCAATGAGGGTGATCCGCGCGCGTTGGGCGGAATCTATGAACTGTACGGAGAGCGTATTTTTCGATACACCTTCCGAATGTTGGGCAACCGTTCAGACGCCGAAGATATTACTGCGGAAACATTCCTCAGGGTGCTTCGACGGTCGGGAGAGCTGCGGGCAGATGGAGCGTTCCGCACCTGGCTTTTTCGAATTGCGCGGAATCTCTGCATCGACAAGATGCGTCAGCACAAACTCTTGGAGTTACCTGCCGATGCTTCTTACCCCGGTACAGAGGACAAATCGACCTTGCGGATTACTGTGCAACAGGCACTTTCGGAGCTTCCGGTGGAATATCGGGAACCGTTAGTCCTTTGTGACTTAGAGGAAATGGCAGCAAGGGAGGCAGCGGAGGTACTGAAAATTAGTGTTCCGGCACTAAAATCTCGCCTATACAGAGGACGTAGGGCGCTTCGCGACAAGCTAGGAGGCACACAAGAATGAACGAAACATACAAAAAATTGGTC
>JAYVXG010000370.1:0-1647 GCA_043785475.1 Armatimonadota bacterium | reverse complement strand
CTCTGAGCGCAATTATTTCACGCCGGGAAAGTCTGTCGGACGATTTGCCATTTGCGTTACACGCCCACTATTCGAGGGACGAGATCGTTGGTCCGTTTCGTGACAATCCCGAGTCTATGAGGCAAGGGACCTTCTATGTGAAAGAATTGGGACTAGATATCCACCTCTTCACACTGCGTAAATCAGATCGCGATTTTTCCCCAACAACTCGATACCAGGATTGGTTTATTGGGCCAGGCCTTTTGCATTGGGAAAGTCAGTCTCAAACCACATCTGAGTCCGCGACTGGGCAGCGGCTTATCAACGGGACAGGACGACATCTATTCTTCGTCCGAGAGTCACGGTCAGACGGCGGTCGCGTTTCGCCATTCATCTGTTTGGGCTTTGGAAGTCCTGTTTCAAGCGAAGGCGAATGTCCCATTCAATTAGTCTGGAAGTTGGATCATGCGGTTCCAGACCACGAGTGGCCACGCCTTCGAAGTGCCGCGGGTTAAACATGCAATCAATTCTAATACCAAAATTTAATGCCGAAGATGTCGAACCGTTGCAGTCAAGGTATGACGAGCTGTACGATCAAAAACTGGTCGACATAGTTGGTCTTGCGCGTGATCGACAGTACCTTACCAAGTCTGAGCTGACGATTCTCGGAGACTGGAAGTCGCCCCGGATTCGGTTTCGACTAGCAATGAATTCCGAAGGCGATGTTCGAGCGGTAACTCAATTGGCACTTGAGACTTCTTCAATCAAACTTGCGGTCCATATTCCACAAGCTCTAGTTGGAGTTGGAATGCCAGTCGCCTCGACTATTTTGCATTGGTTCCACAAGGACCCTTTTCCTATCCTTGACTATAGAGCGCTCTGGAGCCTGGGATTCAATACTTTGCCGGTCTATTCTCTGGATTTTTGGGAAGACTACGTAGCTTGTATTCGCAAGCTACAAGAATCGTGGGGTTTCGATATCCGAACAATTGACCGCGCACTTTGGCAGTATTCAAAAGAGAATCAGGCTTCCTGATAGAATAGTCGAATGGCTAGTCTCAGCGAAAGAGCTTTTCAGATTTGGCCGCTGCTTGTGTTTGCGGCCGCAAACCGTCGGATTTTGACTTATAAGGAAGTAGGCGATTGCACGGGGATGGCGTTTAGCGGCCTCGGTGGATGCCTGGAGCGCATTCATCTGTATTGTGAGCAGCACAAACTTCCATTGACGTTGCTGATCGTGAGCGTAGATACCGGGCTTCCTGGTGGCGGCTTTCATTCCATCGAAATCGACACCGCTGAGGGTCTTGCGAAAGCTCAGAGAAAAATATTCATGTACGACTGGAGCAAAGTCAGTCCGCAATTGGATCAGCTTTAGGGAAGTAGGAAAATGCGGGTTGGAGTTGATGGTGGAGGCGATTAGGATACATCTAGGCCACCAGGCAACTAGGCAACCGGGCGACTAAAATTGAACTACTCGAAGTTTTCGAGCAGTTCAATTCCCATGCCGAGCCTTTGATAAATCAGCCGCTATCCAACCGCCGAAGGATCAATAACGGTTACACCGGCTTTGCTCCAATCCGAATCATTCGTGACGAAAGCATCGCAGCCAGCGAGAATACCGGTGGCAAGGTGGATAGCGTCCGGAATCTTAAACCTAAATTGCGAACG
>JAYVXG010000369.1:0-5651 GCA_043785475.1 Armatimonadota bacterium | reverse complement strand
AAACGAGTTGCGAACGGCTCATTCGATATTCGGCAGTTTCGATTCTTTCTTGCACCAACAAAGTATTATGAAGCCATGCTCAAGGTTGAACGCGATGGATCGGTACTTCGGGTCAGTTTGAACCGCCCAGAAGTGCGAAATGCTCTCAATGATGCCCTCATTGAATCGATAACGCAGGTCTTCTCTACGCTGCCGCCCGAAATCCGAGTCGTAGTCCTTTCTGGCGAAGGAGCTTCGTTTTGCTCGGGCGGCGACTTGGAGTGGATGCGAAAAGCGGCCGGCTACACCGAGAAAGAAAATGTTGCCGATGCCTTGAAAGTCTCGCAGATGTTTTCCGCCATTCGCGATTGTCACGCGGTGACCATCGCCTCGGTTCATGGAGCCGCGATGGGTGGCGGAAGCGGAATGATTGCGGCATGCGATATCGCGATTGCCACTCCAGACTCAAAATTTGGCTTTACCGAAGTTAAATTGGGCTTGATTCCGGCTACCATTTCGCCGTTTGTAATCGACCGAATCGGCAAAGGACACGCGCGGGCACTCTTCGTCACCGGTGAGGTTTTTGACGCGGCTCACGCTCTGACCATTGGATTGATTCACGAGATCGCCGAAGGTGATCGAGAGCGGTCGGTTAACCGCAAAATACGATCCATATTAGCGGCGGGGCCAAAAGCGATCATTGGCGCAAAAGCCCTGGTGAATGATTCGCCGTTGAGCGCCGCTGAAACGGCAAAACGCCTCGGTGCAGCTCGTGCTAGCGAGGAAGGCAAAGCGGGCATTGCCGCATTCCTCAACAAAGAAAAAGCTCCGTTTGTTTCAGAGATGGATTAGCGTTGCTTGAACTTGCCCTGCTTGAAAATACACCGGTTTATGAGGAACGATTTTGGAGGAAAAACATTGAAGAAGACATCGATAGGCTTTCATTTTTCGCGAGATTTTTGAAAATTTGATGATTCTTGAGGAGCGCTGATAAAACTCAGCTTCGCCCACATTTTCCTGCGCGTCCTAGCAGCGTTGCAGGTAGTCGGGTCTGGCTGCTTCGCAGCCCCAGGTCACAACAGTTTATGGCCAGCTCCACAACTTGACATGCTAAGATGTCGTAAGTATTGATGGTTTGCGACTTTTTTACCCGTAGACGCAAAGAGGAAACCAGGTCGTATTAAGGCCGTTGCGAGAGGGCGATGTCACAATTTTTGGAGATCCTTACATGACTCTTCATAACGTCTATCTTGGCACAGACGCAATTTCTTCTCAGTGGTATAAATCATGATTACTTTTGGAATATATTTGCTGGTACAAGCTTCGAAGTTCAACGACCAGGCGATCGGTTTATTGATTGATGCAGCGGCAGGGAAGGCAAGAGAAATTAGTCCTATGGAAGCAAAGAGAAAAGGATTCAGTATTGTCAGGACAGTACCGAACGCGGTGACTTTCCTTACCGAAGAAAAGGGGAAACCCATGGTGTCTGGAATGCCCTTCAGCTATTCCAACAAGAAAGACCAATTTGATTTTCGCGACAGCCTGATCAAAAAGCTTTCCGGTGCGTTTAAGCACTACAGAGTAGAGGAACGCAATTTCGAGAAAGTTAAAGACACGGATCAGGTTCGCCGAGAATACTTTGCATTGGTGGATGTTGTTGACGGGGCCGTGTCGCGATGGAACTCAATCACGATAATTGTTGATTTCCAAACGGGAGTGATTGTGTCTGGTTCAGCAAGCTTCCTATTCAAAAATATCACTCTTGGTTCCCATATCAATGAGAAGAAAATCAAAGCAATTTTGGACAAGCGGGCTATTCGGGACTTCAAAATATCGAAAGCTTGGTTGCCATTCAATTTTGTCGTTCCGAGTAGAGCATCAGATGCTCATGACAGAGATTTGGCACTTTCAACCTCCATAGAATATGTGGAGGGTGGTAAGACGAAATTCTCAATTATTAACGACCTTGGTGACTTCCTTGAATCCCCTGATCTTACGCAGTTCAGTATTGAACGAAGCAAGAAGAAAATTGTCTCGCCCAAGCCTTAGCAGGACAAATTCTCCAAATTGAGGTGAGCTCTAGCATTTTTGCATACCTGATTCTTGTTAGATAGGCCTTGTCCTGATCCAAGTACACTGCCCCATATGCTTATCGAACGGTTCCGGAAGTGGTACGAACATGAAAAGGCGGCGAACCAAACCATGCTCGACATGCTTAGCTCGGTTCCACTAGAAGGAAGAAGCGATCCAGGGTTTGCAAAAGCCGTCGACATTGCCGCCCACCTCGCCTTGTGCCGAGAGAACTGGCTGAACCGAATGGATAGCGACGGCACTGCGGTCGATCACTGGTTTGAAGAAAACGTCGATTTCGAGACTTTGCCACAACGCTTCGCAAATATCGAGCGTTTTTGGACTCTGTACCTCCATCGGCTTTCCGACGAGGATCTCAGCAAGCCATTTGAGTTTAAGTCGACCGAAGGGCAAGATTTCGCGATTGAAACCGAAATCCAGCTAACGCAAATGGTGGGTCACGCATTCTATCATCGGGGCCAAATAGTTCAGTTAGTAGATAGTCTCGGTGGAGACACAGTCGACACTGACTACCTGTTTTGGGCCGTTCATCGCAATTAGTTCAAAAATATTCCGCAACCTAATAGGCCAAAAGTCGTACTATTGGGTGAGTGGTTGCCATCTACATTGCAGCATTCCTGGTGGGGATCGCGATTCTGATTTTCGGAATCGTGTTAGGGAACTTTGATCATTCGATTGACTCTCATGATTCGGGTGACGGGGACGGTCATATTTGGATTCCCTTCCTGAGCCCTCGCTTCTGGATTTACGGTCTCGGCAGCTTCGGGCTCGCCGGTATTTTGAGCACCCTCGCCAAAGTTCCAAACTCGCTCACGGTCGCAATCATTACCGGACTCCTGACCGGTTTCTTCATTACCTACTTCACTAAGTTTGTGCTGCGAAAAGCGGAAACAACAAGCTCACTAAAGATGGATTCCCTTCTCGGTCAGATCGGGAGCGTGACCGTTCCGATCCGGCAAGATTCGGTGGGAAAGATTCGACTCACACCTCAGGGCGAAGTTGTCGAGTTATTTGCGAAGGCAAGTAACCGAAATTCTGAAATATTGCACGGAGCACCCGTTATTGTTGTTGGAGTTGAGGGTAACACCCTCGAAGTAATTCCCCAAGATGATCTCTTAGATTAAAAATGAAACTACCCTTTCTCCTCGGCCAACTCGATCAAGTGCAGAACAACCTCGGACCGCAGGTGGTCTCTGGCTTGTTCCTCGCGCTCTTTCTGATCATCGTCTTTTTTGTCTTCTACATCTTCCTCAAATCGCTTTTGTATATCTGCCCGCCTAACGAAGCCCTCATTTTTTCAGGTCGAAGGCATAAGCAGATGGACGGTTCGATCCGTGGCTTTCGCGTGGTTTTTGGCGGGCGAGGGTGGCGAACACCGATCCTTGAGCGGGTTGACCGCATGAACCTGAACACTTTTGAGGTTCCGATATTGATCAAAGGCGCTTACGCCCAGGGCGGAATTGCCTTAAACGTCGAAGCAGTTGCCAACGTGAAAGTCTCTAGCGACGCGGGAGTGATCGGAAATGCTATTGAACGATTTTTGGGACAGCCGCCGACCGCCATCCAAAAGGTTTCGAAGGAAACGTTGGAAGGCCACCTTCGGGGAGTCTTGGCTCGACTCACGCCAGAGCAGGTGAACGAAGACCGACTCAAATTTGCCGACGAGTTGACCAAAGAGTCCGAGCTTGATCTTAAAAAGTTGGGGCTTCACCTCGATACCCTCAAGATTCAGCACGTCAGTGACGAATCTCGCTACCTCGACTCGATTGGGCGTGAAGCGATTGCCAATATCATCCGCGACGCGGAGATGGCCGAGTCAGACTCGAAGCGAATGGCGGAGAAAATCGAGAGCGAAGAGCTTGCGAAAGCGAATGTGGCTGGTTCGAACGCCGATGCCAACATTGCCAAGATGAAGAACGAGCTTCGAAAAATCGTTGCCGACCTCGAATCGAAAGTAACGTCCGAACAGGAAACCACGAAAGCCGCGGCAAGAGAAGCGCGGGCCAAAGCGGAGCAAGAGCTTCAGCAGATTCGGTCTCAAGTTGAAGAGCTTCGACTGAAGGTCGACGAGATTCTTCCCGCCGAGGCCGATCAGGTCGCTCGCGAGTTCCTCGCCCAAGGCGAAGCCGCTAGCGTGCGAGAACGCGGTGTCGCCGCCGGTAAGGCGCTGGAGGCATTCCACGCCGCTTGGCGAGACGCAGGTCCTGCCGCAATGAATATCGCGGTCATGGACGACCTCGAGAAGATACTTAAGGCGACCACGGAAACGGTTAAGAAGGTGAAAATTGGCACGGTCAAGCTGATCGATAATGGCGATGGACAAACGCTGACCAACTACGTCGCCGCTTTCCCAGCGATCTTCCATACGGTTCTGGCCAGCGTCAGAGACACGGTCGGAATTGATGTTCCAAAGATTCTTCAGGGGCACACATCCGATGGAGGAGCATTACCCGCTCCAAAAGTTGAGAAAACCAAGGAGGTGAAGAAATGACCGGGATCGCAATCATCATTGGCGTTCTCGTTTTCTTCCTGTTGATCTTCTTGCTCAGCCTGCCATCGCTCATCTACATCTGCGCGCCAAACGAGGTGCTCATATTTAGTGGCGGACGCCGCAAGGAAGGCAGTCGCGAGTATGGCTATCGTCTGATCAAAGGCGGAAGGGGAATCCGGATTCCGTTCTTGGAACGAGTTGATCGCATCAATCTGACGAACATGCCAATCGATGTCAGTGCGTCGAATGCGTACAGTAAGGGCGGAATTCCGCTTACGGTTCAAGGGGTTGCGAACGTCAAAATCGCGGGTCACGAGCCGGTGCTGAATAATGCAATCGAACGGTTCCTGGGCAAACAACGCGAGGAAATCATCGCGATCGCCAAAGCAACGCTCGAAGGTTCGTTGCGGGGTGTCCTCAGCACAATGACCCCGGAAGAGGTTAACGAAGACAAGATTCTGTTTGCCGAGCGATTAGTTCACGAGGTGGAAGCGGATATGACGACGCTTGGTCTGGTTGTCGATACGCTCAAAATCCAAAACGTCCATGACGAAGTGAAATACCTCGACTCGATGGGACGAAAGCGAAGTGCCGAGGTTATCAGCTCCGCCCGAATCGCAGAAGCGAAAGCGAAGGCCGAATCCATCGTGCGATCTGCCGACAACCGTGAGCAGGAGCAGAGGGCGGTCATCCAAGGTCAAATCGCCTCGGCAAACGCCGATGCGCAAAAGCGATTGGTCGACGCATTGTCTCAACGAGACGCGGTGATTGCCGAAGAACTCTCGATCGTTGCCGCTGAAGTCGCAAGGTCAAAGGCAGAAGTGAATGTTCAAACCGCGCGATATGAGCAGGTTCGACTTCGACTCGAAGCAGAGGTTGTTCAACCCGCGAAAGCGTCGGCTGAAGCCTCTCAAGCTCGAGCGAAAGCCCAGTATGCAAGCGTGATCGCTGATGGCGAGGCGCGTGGCGACGCCCTTCGTGCAATGGCTCATGCCTGGGATGAAGCTGGTCCGAGCGCGCGAGAGATGATGCTGTCGCAAAAGCTTGAGCTATTGATTCGTGCCATCGGCGAATCGATTTCTTCGGCTCC
>JAYVXG010000368.1:0-5652 GCA_043785475.1 Armatimonadota bacterium | reverse complement strand
GAGGCTGGTTCCGAGGACGTCAAATGTTTTCGCATCTTCACGAACCAGGAAGCCGTAATCATGCCAATTATCATTCTTTAAGCCCCCAACTTGATGGATGCGAACAAACGGCTTCTTCAGATATTGGGAATATCCCAACTTGTCGTACCATGCGAAAAGTTCTGCAGCCTGCAGATCGAGCTTACTTTGAATCGAGATAGCGAAGAAATAGGCTGATAGAAACATTAGATTTCTTCATAGCTATCTTACACCAATAAGGTTAGAACCGCATTCAAAATAAGGCGGTATCGAACTGGCCCATCTTCCGGAACTTCGCAAATCGGTCAGCCCGGACTTGCTTGGGAGTCATCTTATCAAGCTGTTTGAGGTGACGGACAATGGCGTCTTTGACCGTCGCAAAAGCCTCAATTGGCGCTCGATGGGCACCACCCGTGGGCTCGGGCAGAATTTCGTCAATGAGCCCAAACGAAAGTGCACTTTCGGCGGTGAGCTTCAGCGCTCGGGCAGCTTCGGCGCCTCGTTCTGGCATTCGCCACAAAATAGCCGCGCACCCTTCGGGCGGGATGACGCTGTAAACCGAATACTGGAGCATGAGCACTCTCGAAGAGGCCGCAATTCCAATCGCTCCACCGGACCCGCCTTCGCCAATGATCACGGTGATTGAAGGAGCCGAAAGCTCGAACATCTTCATCGTCGACGCGGCGATCGCCTCGGAAATACCTCTTGACTCGCTCTCGACACCTGGGTCTGCCGCCGGCGTATCGACAAAGCTGATGACGGGCATATTGTAGCGCTCGGCCATCTCAAACAGGCGAATTGCCTTCCGGTACCCTTCCGGCTTTGCCATTGCAAAGTTTCGGAACTGACGCTCTTGAATATTCCGTCCTTTTTGATGCCCAACGATCATCACCGGTCGCCCGTCAAATAGAGCAGGACCACCAACGATCGCGTTATCGGCAAAGCCGTTTCGGTCTCCCTGCAACTCGACGAAATCTTGGAAAAGCGCGGACACATAGTCGAGGGTGTAAGGTCGTTTCACCGCTCGTGCGATGAGTACCTTTTCCCAATCTCCGACGTTGCTATAGAGGGCTTTCAAGAATTTGTCCCTGCCAATTTCAAGTTTAACGATTTGGTCTTCGAGCAACCCTTTGTCCGAAGGGTCGAGTTCCTTTCGAGCCCGCTCTTTTGCACTTTCGATGAATTTTTCGAGTTCAATGAGCTCACTTTCCCAATCGTTGTGACTCATGGAACTCATTTTGTTTTCGCTCCATTCAAGTGCCCACCAAGCGTGCGAACGAGTGATGATAACACGTTCCGCATTTCTTTTCGGGCGACGATCGTGTCAATCATCCCGTGCTTGAGACAAAATTCTGCGGTTTGGAAGTCATCCGGCACTTTGCTCACGCCAGCCTGTTTAGAGACTCGCGCTCCAGCAAAACCGACCAAAGCTTTCGGCTCCGCGATGATCACATCAGCAACCGAAGCGTAGGACGCGAGAACTCCGGCCATGGTAGGATCAGTAAATATGGCGATGTAAGGGACACCCGCTTCGCGGCATTGTTGAACGGCGGCGGTGGTCTTCGCCATTTGCATAAGCGACAAGAGACCTTCTTGCATCCTTGCCCCGCCCGACGCGCAGAAGATAATGACTGGGCATTTTTCCTTGACGCCCCGCTCCAACGTTCTCGTAACTTTTTCACCGTTGACCGAACCCATCGAGCCGCCCATGAATGAGAAGTCGGCGACCGCAATACTCACCGGGATATCAGAAAGCTTGGCCATTCCCGTGGTCATCGAGTCGAACTTTTTGGTCTTTTCTTCGGCCAGGCGCAGTTTGTCGATGTAGTCGGGAAAGTCAAGCGGATTGCCCGATCGGAGATCGAGGTCCATTTCCGTGAAGGAGTCCTCGTCAAATGTCCATAGGATGCGGGTTTCGGCAGAAATTCGATGGTGATGCCCGCAGTACGTGCAGACCCGAAGGTTCTGATCGAAATCGATCGAAAAGAGGATTTTTTTGCATGACTGGCACTGCAAAAATGCCTCGGATTGCTTCATTCCCTTCCCACTCAACGCAGGTTATGGTACCACGTTCAGAGAAATTCGCGGGAGCGGTATCGCTCCATATTATCCACAAAAAGAAACTGGTGAGCGACCCCCGCGAGCTCGCCAAACCTCTCTTGCAGGTACCCGGCGACGGTCTCATATTTTGTTTCCGTCAGATTTGTACCAAACCAAACTGGAAAGTAGAGCCGAGTCAAAATTTGCCACAGGTGGGTATCGACCGGAACGGACTGGCCAAAGTCAAAGGCATAAAGACAGATACAATCTGCCAGTTTCTTACCCACGCCCGGCAGGCTAATGAGTTCCTTGCGGGCATCTTCGTAAGTTCCCTTTGCGAGGTCATCGAGGTAATTTTCGCCGCCGTTTGAGGCTAGGATCTGGGCAACTTTCGGAATGGTCGCGCCGCGATATCCAAAACCTTCCGCCCGCAGTTGTTCTTCGGTCACCTCGGCGAGCTGTGCAATAGTCGGAAATCCACCATCTCCCCGAGCAGCAAGGCTCCAAACCATCGAAGTAATGCGATTAACGTGATTGCACGATGAGCACAAGAAGCTGAACAACACCTCAGTTTTGCAGGCCGGACGCATCATTCGCAGACCCACCCGGTTGGTCATGAAGGGCTCAATCTCTGGTCCGCGCTTCATCAGCTCTCGTTTTAGCTCGTGGTGATCCGTTTCGAGACGAAAGAGAGATCGAAAAGCTTCCTCAGGCTGATTGCTTGTTATTTCGAATGTCGTCTCGCCAAGTTCGACAATATCGTACTGATGCGAGCCGTCGTTGGCTTGCCATCCGCCACCGATCTCCTTCCAACGAAACATCTGACCACTCTTCGCTATTCGCGCGAGCTGGATGGGAGCGTCTTCAATCGTTGCGAGGTAAAAATGCACTAAAGAGTGCCCTCGGGCAACATAGCAAGAAACTCTTCTTCGGTCAATACAGCAACGCCAAGTTGCTCCGCCTTCACCAATTTCGAACCCGCCCCCGGACCCGCGACGACAAAGTTTGTCTTCGCCGATACCGACCCCGCCGCCTTGCCACCCATCTTCATCACCGTGGCCTCGGCATCCTCTCGCGTGAACTTCTCCAGCTTGCCGGTAAACACAAACGTCTGACCCGCAAAGATGTCGCTGACCGGAGCCTCAGCTTCGACCGGAGCAACGCCAGCCACCAACAGCTCGTCGATCACGCGCAAGTTATCTTCGTCTTCAAACCAAAGCTCAATAGAACCGGCGGTCTTCCCTCCGATGCCATCCAGTTCGATAAGGTCATCGTATTTGGCTTGCTTGAGCCGCTCAAGACTGCCAAACGACCGAGCCAAATCTTGAGCACCGCGCTCGCCAACATCGGTAATACCAAGCGCGAAGAGGAGTCGAGGCAAGGGGCGAGTCTTCGATTCATCAATCGCCGCCAAAAGGTTCTCGACGGACTGATCGCCCATTCGGTCCAATTTCAACAGTTCGGTTTTCCTCTCATAGAGCCGAAAGATCGAAGCAATGTCGGTTAGTAGGCCCAACTCAAGCAGTCGGTCAATTTGTTTCTCTCCAAGCCCCTCAATGTCCATCATTTTCCGTCCGACAAAGTGCTTGAGAGCCGAGCTAATTTGAGCCGGACAGCCCTTTGAATTGGGACATTTGAGAAAAACCAATCCCTCTTGCTTCACCAGCGTTGTCTCGCAAGCGGGGCAGAGTGTCGGTGGATGCGGTTTTGCCGCGTCGTGTGGTCTCTTTTCCAGTACCGGCCCGACAACTTCGGGAATCACGTCACCCGCACGCTGTACGATGACGGTATCACCTTCCCTCACATCCTTGCGCTCGAGATCTTCGAAATTGTGGAGCGTGGCACGGCTCACGGTGACTCCGCCTACAAAAACAGGCTCCAAATCGGCAACCGGAGTTACGTTCCCGGTTCGCCCCACCTGAACAAAAATTCGGTTCAGAACCGTAAATGCTTGTTCTGCCGGGTACTTGTAGGCGATCGCCCATCGCGGGCCCCGCGCAGTATTTCCGAGTTCCTCCTGCATCTGTTTACTATTGACCTTGATCACAACGCCGTCGATTCCAAATGGCAAATTGGACCTGGCATTCTTGATTTCCTCAACAAAACTGATGATTCCCTCAATTCCCGTCGACACTCTGACTTCGGAGCGGATCGCAAATCCAAGTTTCTGTAAGTATTTCAGTGCCGTCGACTGCTTTTCGACCAACTCAGTGAGCGACAGTCCGAGTTCAACCGCGCCAACCCCGTACGCAAAGAAATTCAATTTTCTTTCGGCAGTGAGGCGGCTATCAAGCTGTCGCAAACCGCCACTTGCAGCATTCCTCGGATTCACAAACTGCTGTTCACCCTTAGCCAACTTTGCGGCATTCAGGTGCTCAAAGACTGACTTGAGCATCACGACTTCGCCCCTCACTTCGATCCTGCCCTGTAGCGACTCTCGGAGCCTCAGCGGAATGCCTCGAATGGTTTTGGCATTTGAGAGCACGTTTTCCCCGGTTGTTCCGTCGCCGCGAGTTGTGGCAATTTGAAGCACACCATCAAGATAGGTCAGCGACATCGATGCCCCATCAAACTTCATTTCGGCAAAGTATTCGATGTCGGAGGTGACTCCGAGGAACCGTTTAATCTTCTCGTCAAACGAGCGCAGTTCGTCTTCTCCGAATGCATTGTCGAGAGACAACATTGGCACCAGATGCCGATTCTGGGTGAACCCAGAGATTGGGAGGGTGCCAACCCGTTGGGTTGGGCTATCTTCCGTTTTCAATTCTGGGTGCGCGGTTTCGAGGTCAACCAACTCTCGAAAGAGAAGGTCAAACTGGGTGTCCGAGATTTCTGGTGAATGAAGGACGTAATAGCGGTAATTGTGATGCTCAAGCGACTTCCGAAGTTCGGCGGCGCGGGCAAAGGGACTCATGGATTTATGTTACTCGTGTCGGAGGATAGGCCTCTCGCCTGTCAAATTTCGAAAACGAAAAGTCCGCTCATTTTTACGGACGGCAATCGTCCGATTAATCTTTGTGGGCCAATCCAAAAACTTTTGACTGGACAAAAATTGGGACTTGGAATCGGACTGCCAAAGCAATCGCATCCGAAGGGCGGGAATCAATAACGACCTCTTCTCCATCAAGCTGAAGGAAAATCTTGGCGTAGTAAATATCTCGGAATAAGTCGTCGATCACAACTCGATCCATCGTTGCACCAAGCTTCTCAATCGTCGTTTTAAGAAGATCGTGCGTCATTGGCCGATCTGGAGTCTCCTGTTCGAGCGGATCTAAAATCGCTTTTGCTTCGGGGAAACCAATACTGATAGGGAGTCGCTTTTCTCCGTCAGTGAGGAAAATAAATCTGTGGGGATGGCGGTCAACATCCATTTCATAGATTCCTTCGATCTGAACCTCAACGGGTTCGAGATCATCAAAGGTTGCGTGGGCAAACTCTTCTTCGGGAAAGAAAGCTGGCGGCTGACCAAGCCGCTCGTCCATTGAACCTTCAAATTCTTCCGTCATGCGGTCGGCCCAAAGTTTGACGCTAAATCAAATCATTGAAGCGATGGAAGAGGTTGCTAAAGCCGATGCTGCCATGAAAGGTTTGGGC
>JAYVXG010000367.1:0-5653 GCA_043785475.1 Armatimonadota bacterium | reverse complement strand
TTGATCACGAATGCCAAGCCCTCGGGGAAAGGGCATGCGATTGTTCAGGCCCTTCCATTAGCGATGGGTGTCGCGACGATTGTCCAAGACGCTGACCTGGAGTACTCGCCCGAACAAATACCAAGTCTAGTCCAACCCATTCTCGACGGCAGAGCTCACGTGGTCTTTGGCACTCGGTTTGCAAATGGCTTCTCAAAAGAGATGGCATTGCCAAACAAGGTGGTCAATGTCATGCTGGCATGGTCGGTTCGAATCCTCTTTTCTCAAAAAATCAGTGATGAAGCAACTTGTTATAAGGCGTTTCGGACTTCTTTGCTGAAGACTTTTAACTTGAAGTGCACTCGGTTTGAATTTTGTCCGGAAGTAACCGCTAAAGCCTTGCGGTCGAACCAATTGATCCACGAGGTGCCAATTGATTACGTTCCACGATCAAAGGAAGCTGGCAAAAAGATTCGGTGGTATGACGCACCCGAGGCATTTTGGACCCTTCTCAGGTACCGATTTTGGAAACCAGAAATTACTCGGTCGGAGACTGCGCCGCAATCCTCTTCAAATCAAGACTAATATTAGATGCTTTTTCGGGAGTCATGGCTCCGAGGATTTCACCGACTTTGGTTGGGTCCATTTCGTTAAGAATCCGAGCCAATTCAGAGGGCTTCCACTTATCGACGATCTTGGTGAGCTTCTCGGTCGGCATTTCATTCCAGATCTGGGCGACCTTTGCATAGCCTTGTTTGTCTTCAGCAGGAGTTAGAAGCTTGGTTACTTCTTTGGCCTTTTCTTCCTTTTTGGGTTGTACGATTGGAGCCTTCGGTTTCGCTGCGGCCGCGGATGCTGCGGGAATCGGCTTCTTCTTTGGAGTGACGCCGGGGATGTTAATCTTTCCAGCCATGGCTAGGCCAAAAACGGCTCCAACTCCGCCAAAGGCTACCAACAAAATAAGCCCAATCAGGAGCGCTTTTTTGCTTTTCTTCTTGGGTTCTGTTGCCATTAGTTTTTACCAATCTGGGTCAAGATTCGGTTGACGTACTTCTTAGTTTCGGGAATATTAGGAATTCCTTGAGCCCTGTCCACCCTGCCGGGACCCGCATTATAGGCAGCGAGAGCCAGAGCGACATTGTTGTTGTACTTCTTCAGCAATTGGTTGAGGTATTTGGCCCCGCCGGTCAAGCTCTGGTGAGGATCGAATGCGTTTGCTACTCCAAATTCTTTTTGGGTATCGGGCATTAGTTGCATGAGACCCTTCGCCCCCGTTTTCGAGACTTCATTTGGGTTATAGTCACTCTCCGCTTGAACAACCGCTTTCAGAAGAGTTTGGTCAATGTTTTGCTCCCTTGCTACTTGGGCGATTAGTCCTTGGATTTGCAATTTGTCCGAGTGTTTGTTTCCGATTCCACCGTTGAAAACATCGAATTCCGCCGGATTCGCGGGAGGAAGTGTTCCTAATGTTTCATCGGACTTTGATCCACTAGGACCGATTGACCCGTAGAGAGGGGCTGGGGTGCCTTTTACTTGGTCCAATTTTTGTTGGAATTCCTCTCTTTTGGGTGCCTCAAGTCGAGCTCGAATTTCGTTCATTCGTGCACGAATTGATTCGGGACCTTTAGGTTGAAAATCGGTTTCGGGAAAGCTCATGCTGCTCGTTGTTTTTGAACTGCCCATTCGTCGAGGGCAGATTGCTCCAGTTTGTTTTGTCGGTAGAGCCAGGCGGCGTAAGCTTTGTCTCGGAGCTTTTCTAGAACGGATTTGTCTTGCTTTTTGAGAACCCATTCATCGCGGGCTTTTTCTTCATCGGCAGCTAACTGATTGATGAGAATTCGCAATGCGCGTTCATGATCGTCTAGCTTTTGAATGCGAATTTCGAGTTCCATTCGGGCGCCAAGATCGTCAGCACCAGCACTGAGCAGAAACCTTCGATCGTCTTCCAACTGAAAGAGTTCGTTCTCGGCTTCCATGCGCGATATATGCTTTGCAAGAAAGTTGTCTTTCGCCCACCCTTCTTCCAGTTCGCGATACTCAAAAACTTTTTGCAATCGAAAAGCAAAACTACTCACACATCATCTATCGGAAGCCTCAGAGTCTTCTTTAGGTTTTGCGCCTCAATGTTGTAAGAAATTGTTAGAGATCGTAGATGAGCAGTTCTCGAGTTCCAGTCGGGATTTCTTTCATCACTCTTCCTCTCGGGTCAATTACCATCGTCTTACCAAGGCTGCCGACGCGGACAATCCACTTGTGGGTCTCAGCGGCTCGCCATCGCGCGCAGATTTCGAGGCGCGGAATTCCGTTTGTGCCCATGTACCAATCGTCGAGCGATATGATCGCGAGAAAGTCGGCGTTCAGGTCGCGATATTCCTGCGATGACTTCCAGAACATCGATTCGTAGCAAATCATGACGCCAACTTTGATGCCGGGCTTTACTTCCAGAACATGGCGATCAGTGCCAGGGAGCAGGTCCCCGCTTGGCAATTTGAGCGTCGAGGGGTAGGGAATTATATTTCGGAAAGGCACTTGCTCGCCAAGAACTACAAGCTGTTTTTTGTCAGTATGTGAAAAGGACTTGCCGTTCCATAGATAAGCGGACTGGTACGTTGGAGCCCGACCATGTTGGGCACCAAAGATAACGGGCATATTTGGGAAGAGCTTAAACGGCGTAGTCGGTTCTATGTCGAAGTGGGTGAGGCCCTCAGGAAGAAGTAAGACGTCGGCCTTTTGAGCAATGGCTTGCTGAGTGAGATCGTCCGCCGCCTCTTGGATCATGGATGGCTTCATTCCGTCCTCTGAATAGGCTAGATCGGTGCCTAGTTGTCCCAAGGCAACCCTAATCGCAGGAGGTTTGGTAGATGGATAGCTTCGCAAAATTCCCAATATTGATGTGAAGGTAAAGATGATCGAAAAAGCTAAAAGTAATTTGTGAAGGGTTGATTTGTAAGGGGTGTTAATTACCGACTTTGTGAAGTGGTCCGCGATCAACCCATTGACGACCAATACGAAAAACGCGCAGAAATAGGCGCTCATCAGTGCAGAGGCCACGAGTGGGTAAACCACGAGCGGCTCGCCAAATGGACAGTTTGGATACTCCAGTTGAGGGACGTTCATCCTACAGAATTCCATTAGGAAGATGAGCGCACCCAAGAAAGACATATTTTGGAAAAACAGAACCTTGGTTCGAATCCAGCAAGCGAAGCCGTAAAAGCATCCCCAAACTCCGGCGATGAAGAAAACCATGATCACCCCCACTACTGCGGATTGGGTGTACTTTGCGGCAAATTGACCGAGCCACGTCTCGTTCATGACTCCGTAATAGAGTCCGAATATCCATCCTGCTAAAAACGGCCGTTTGGAATATTGATGGAGCCACACCATGAATGGCGCGTAACAACATACCGCCAACCAAGCCGTCCACGGTGAGCCGTACCAAAAGAGGTGGATGAATGTTAGCCCGAATCCTAATGCGAGTATCTTGAGGCTGTTTCTTTGCGAGAACTCGGGCGTGATGGTGCCGACGCGAATCTTGGGAGGACCGGTCGGAGGGACGGTAAAAGGAGCGCTAGACATTGAATTTTTAACAGGTGGGACGCCTATCCTCCTACCCTCTGACTACCGAGTTCCATCCGCCACTCCATGGATTACCTCGACCCCCGTCAGATGCGAAATGTCGTTGTAACGAATCAAGCGCAGGCCACCATCTGGGCGAGGTTCAAGCTCGTTAATACTGGCGTTGCTGAATCGAAAAGCGTTTGACAGAGAAACATCTCCATTCAAGAACATCGCCATGAGGAGCGAGCAAGTTCCCCCGTGGGCAACAATTGCGGTGTTTTCGTTGCGATTTCGCACATCTTGGACGACAGATTCAAGGCGAGACCAGACTTCCATGAACGATTCTCCGCCGGGTGGGGTCACTTCGTTGCGGGTCACGCCCTTGAAATCAGCCTCAAATCCGAACCGTATGGCGATTTCGGCGAAGTTTTGACCTTCCCATTCGCCAAACCCTCTCTCTCGAAGTTCTGGCAATATTTCCAATTGAAGAGGGGTGTGGCGAGCAATCTCTTCGGCAGTTTGTTGGGCCCGTTTGAGATCGGATGTAAGGACCCGTTCGACGGGCAAGTCCAGGAATGCCTTTCCGACCCTTTGGGCTTGTTCTTGCCCGATTGAATCGAGGGGGCGGTCGGTATGCCCTTGCGCCCGCTTTTGAACATTCCAGTCGGTCTGTCCGTGGCGAACCAAGTAAAGGCGCATGGTTAGTAGTGTATCTCGAACCGAGGTTATACCTGCCACGGTTTGAGCTCGCCATGCTCGTTTCCTTGCTCGTCGATTCGAAGGGAACCTATGCGGAGAATCGGTACCGGGACTGGCGGAATCGCCGTGCATTGCACGGTCGCCTTCATTTTTTCAAAGTCGATGTGGTGGATGAATCCAAATCCAAAGTCCTCTCCGCTTTGTTTGCTAAATGCGCAAAGCGCTCCTTGGTACAGATCCGGCGAGGCGAGGCTCACACGATTCGTGTGGGTGAAGTCCATTGCTCGCGAAATCGTTCGTTCGTCAAACTCGTCTTCGCTGACAATAAACAAGGAATTCCCAATAGTTTCGGCATAGGCGGTGTCTAGTCCGAGTTTTTCGCGCTGACTGAGGCTGAGTCGGTTGCCAGAACCGAGCCTGGCACCTTCCAAGCGGCATTCATTGAGATCGACGACATGGTCCTCGCACCGCTCGATGAGTGCGAGCCACTGAGCTTTGCGCTGCGCGATCTGCACGAGGTTTGGAAATGCCTTATCGATCCCGATGAGGACTTTTCCGTCCGGGATGGCTTCTCGAAGCAGTTCTGGAATGAGGATTTCGTCCGGCTTTATATGCTGAAGAATCAGTTGCAATGTTTGGCGAAGGAGGGGCGTTACTCGGTAACCAAATAGCTGAATTAATAGCTCTCGGTCAGTGTGAGAGAGGGCTTCGACCAGGGCGGCAAACAGAACATGGGGTGCCCGTGAAGGGTCGAGCGAGCCGTAGAACCGTTGGTAAAGATGGCGATCAGCCCGGTACAGCGTTAGCGCACCTGGTTGTCCAAAAGTTGCGTCGGCGGGGTCGAGGCACAGGAAGTCGCGGTCGCCCCGGTTGTCCTTGATCCAGGGTCGCCATGAAATGCTTGGGTGTCCCACCAGCACCGTGCGTTTCATGGGTGGAAGTGTACTCTGAGAAGGCTAGCCGATCGGTTCGGTTGCGATGTGCTGGAAGAAGCCCTGAATCCCCGAAGACCGAAGCACGGTGATCGACGACAGATACTTCACTGGCCGTTTGCTCGGAAAGTCGATGTGCATTTCCTTCGGATCGACCGGCTCGCCCTGCTTTCTCAGCAGTCGACCGGCGAGAAATTCATTCTTGTTTTTGACCGGGCCAATCTCTCGCTCAACAGCTTCCCAATCAAATTGTCCGTAGAGGATCAAATTGTCCATTCCGGCGTAACCCGATTCCAGCACTTCGAAATGCTGCAGACCGTCGGCCGTATCGCCCATCTTGCCAACGACCTTAAAATCGACGTCGCTAATCGTCTTCGTGGTACCGCTCGCTGTGGCAAAGGTGCCCGCAAACGCCCTGGTCTGGACGGAAAATCGAATGTTAGAAAATTTAAACTTTATATCGCCAAGCTTATACAAACCGTAAC
>JAYVXG010000366.1:0-5655 GCA_043785475.1 Armatimonadota bacterium | reverse complement strand
CATCACTGGCGGAATCGCTTCGGGAAAATCTACGATTGTACAAATGCTCCGGGAACGGGGCATTTCTACTTTGAGTGCCGATGCATTGGCAGGCGATGTGCTGTGGAACGGCGACGTCCAGGCCCTTCTGAAGAGTCACTTTTCGACTGACGAAGCGATCTCCCCTATCGTCCTTAAAGGCCTCATATCTCAAAGCGACGAAAACCGTCGGGCCATCAATCGGATTCTTCACCCCGTGATATCTTTAGAGATCGAGAAGGCTACAGCTGTGGCAATTGAGATTCCGCTCCTCTTCGAAACATGTCTCCATATTTCATTTCAATCTATTTGGGTAGCCACCTGCTCAAAGGTTACGCAAATCGCGCGTTTGCAGCAAAGGTACGGGAGCGACGGAAAATTCGACCAGATATCTTGGCAGTTGGATTCAAAAGTGGCGGTCGCGTTTGCTGATTCGGTCATTCCGACCGATGGCTCTAAAGAGGACACTCTGGCAACTTTGTTGCAAGAAGCAAAAAGATGGGGCATTACTCTTGCAGTTTCTTGAGACTTTTCATGATATAATCCATCGACCTGTCATCAAGGGAAGGTTTTTGCCTGTAAAGGTGTCAGGAATTCAAAAAGAGGGAAATGGGTAATTCTTTGGTAGATGAAATTGTGTCAAAACGTCGAGAATCGGCATATAATGGATTTCTATCTGCTGAGGTAAGAACCCGCAGATTCGAGTCAGCTATGGAGGAGACGTCAAAGTGAGACGGTTCATCGCAACTTTGCCAGGCAAAGTAATCAGCAACGTGTTAGTTGCAGCTCTTGTACTTCCGTACATGTTGCTGGGACTATCAACGCGGGCACATGCCCAGCTGAAAAGCTTGCCTAGCTGGGCGGTCGTCGATTTCGTCAACAGAAAGGCCAAGGGAACAACTTATGGGGCTCAGGCCGCACGAGCAATTACTGGAAGTCTTTCGCGAACAGGTAAGTACACGGTTGAGCCATCGGAAACGGTTGCTAGAATCGTTGAAGGACTAGGGCTTTCTCAGCCGCTACCGGACATTACAAACATTTTGCGAGTCGCAAATGAATTGAAGGTCCAATCAGTGGTAACTGGGGAAATTGCCGACTACTTGATCGTAAGATCAGGTGCTGGAAAGCAAGCCCGAGTTTCAATCCGGGCCGTAGTCTACGATGTGGCATCGGGATTGCCAGTTAATGGTGCAGCAGTTTCGGCTTCTTCGATCGTTCGATCGGGGGACGTAACGGACGAGGTTCTCGTTAATGATGCGTTGAGTCAAGCTGCAAATTTGGCTGTCAGTCAAATTAGCTCGCAAACCTTGCCGACCGGCACGGTTCTCAACACAACAACATCAACAGCACTGATTAACAGTGGCTCACGAAGTGGATTTGCGCAAGGGATGCACGTCATCATCACACGCGGTCGACAGCAAGTGGCAAGTGGTGAACTCGTTGACCTAGGTTTTGATCGTTCAACGATTAGAATCACCCGATCTGAGTTGGGTATCGCTCCTGGCGATAAGGTTCGAGCGATCTTTGACGTTCCTCAGCTTGCGCCTGGATTCTCGGCTACTGGAGATCCGGTTATTCTGAAACCAAAGTCACATGCCAGTCCGAGTGGGTTCATAACCACACTTCTGATTGTTGGTTTGGCTTCGCTTCTCATCGGTGGAAGAACCGGTGCAGATGTCATTGCCATCCCCATATCTGAGGCATTTAATGACCCAACGAACGGTGCGTCGGTTAAAATTTCGTGGAGACCAAACGGTTTCGCGAAAGGAAACTCGATTCGTCAATCTTGGCAAATTTTCCGAAATGACCTCCTCGATATTGCTGTTATTTCAGTTGCAGGAATCAATACGATGGCCTTCGACAACAGCATCACTCGAGCGGTTACATACACGGTATTGCCCTCAAACGACTTAACCGTCTGTAACGGTAATTCCCAGGTAGGTAATCCTGCGGTTCCAGGTGTCGTTTCCGGACGGCCCTATCAATACCAGGTTCAACTTGTCTTTGCCTTGTCTCAATCAGACTTAGGTACGGGTGGTACGGCTGGCGGAACTGCTGGCGGAACTGCTGGTGGTACGGCTGGTGGAACGGCTGGTGGAACTACAGGCGGTACAACTGGAGGAACTACTGGCGGTACAACCGGTGGAACTACTGGCGGTACAACCGGTGCAACAACTGGTACGACTGCTGGCACCACTGGTACGACTGCAACGGCACTCTGTTACTTCTTGAGTGATAGAACCAATACGGTCGGATATGCCACGCCAATCAATCCTCCGGGTCTTGTTGCTCCTGCAACAAATACCTCGATGTCGTTCCCACAGTCCTTTACGTTCAATTCGGTAGCGAACCCACAGTACGACCAGACTTTCGAATACATGTTGCAAGTCTCAAGTACGCTCAACTTTACAAGTACAACCACATTCAAAAAGGTTCTATTCCAAAGACGAGATACGGGTACGTTGGCCTCAGATCCTATCGACCTGAATGACCCAGCATTACCTTTGGCGATTCGAAACGCCAGCAAGGTTTACTGGAGAATAGGTGCACGAAACGTACTAGATAATCCTGGTCCAGTTAAAGACCCATTCACTGGAGATCGATATATCTTCAGTACTGCAAATCAACTGAACCGACCTGGTGGGCCACCGCCACCACCGACCCTCTAATAAAAATAAACCCCGCAGAGGGAACCTTCTGCGGGGATTGACCTTCTATTGGAACTAAGCCTTTGTCATGAGCAAGTTTCGTATTAATCATAATCTGCTATCTGTAGCAATCTTATCTGCGTTCGCAGCCGGCGCACAAGCCGACTTTTTGAACATCTGCGTCGGACCAGCGCCCCGCTTTTCCAACCCCTTCATTGCGTACGAAGTTGAAACTCCAATTTTTGCGGCTTCGATGGGAATTGTGGGAACAGTTGCCTACAGCGATGTCAATGCTACGCCTATCCCTGGCTGTTTCAGTGCCGCCATTACGGGTAACGTTCGAGGCCGAATCGGTTTTGGCGCGGGTACCGCGGGCACCATCCATTCATCGCTGGATGACAACATGGGATTCACTTGGGGCTTTCACCCCGGTGGAAAATTCGATGGTATTACTGGTGTGTGTGGCACCTCGGCCTACGCGATTGTCACCGAAGATGCAACGACGAGCCTATTTGGAGTAAATCCATTTCAAACGGCGTTCGTTGGTCTCTCAGATACTTATTTCCTCGGTCGAACTACAAACGGTAACGTCCAAATTGAATGTCGAATTGACTTAGTTGCGGATTCCGCTCGAGTATATTGGAAACTCCAAAATATTGACACCAAGAGCCATACTATTGGACTCGGCTTTGGTTCAACAGTTTCTTTGTTTAGCGAAACGGCTCAAACTGTCCACGGTACAAGGCCGGGCATTCGCCCAAATCCTGGAACTTATGTGACGGTCCCAGGAATAAAGCCACCAAGGACCGAGCATAGATTTACGCGAGCTTTGGACCCATCTGGCTACCCTGGATCGGTCAATTTCGGTTATAGTCAGGCAGACGGTGTTGGTCTTCAGGTTATGAACTCGCCAGATCCTGCGACGACAGACCCGAACGATCCTTCGCAGAGCCAGACTCCGAACGATGGCTTTGTCCTTGGGAACGCTCAATTTCTAATTGGGTGGGTTAGCGCAACGGATCCAACTGCGTTCAATAACTTTATTTTTCAAGAGCCAATATCGGATGTTGGTTTCGCAACAGATGACGCATATATTCAAACTTGGAATCCGCAACTGGTTGCTCCGGGTGCAACCCGGACAATTAACGCGTTTTACCGTTCGACTTGGGGCGACGCTCTATATGGTAAGCCTTACTCCATCGTTTCAGATACGCCAAAGGTTATTAATCTTGACGCAAACGACGCGAACCAGTTTGCTCAAAATCCTTTCCCAATTCGGGTTTGGATCGACAATGACCGAGGTTTCGCTTCGGTTGACACTGAGCTTCCTCTCCAGGACGTTCGGGTTCAACTTTTGCTTCCGGACGGCCTAACAACTGTTGGCCCTTCGATTAAGACAATTGCGAACATTGATGCAAGAAAGCAAGGCTTTGTAGACTTCATGGTTCAAGTGGATTCTTTTGCTGCTGGTGATCTTTCCTACCAAGTGAAAGTGACTCCAACGCCAGGACCTCAGAAGTTACTTACTGGAGTTATTCAAGTCATTTCTCAGCCGAAGTTGATTCTTCGTAATGACGCCAACTTAATTACTTCACCGTGGACCTTTGATTCCCCGACTTGGGAGACAATCCTTGGTCTTGCTCCAGACGTGGACTATCAAGCATTTGTTTGGGATCCAGTCCAGAAGGGATATATTATCTCAACTGGTCCAGATCGAGGACATGGCACTTGGATCATCTCCAAGATTGCAACCGCAAACATAACGCTCGGTTCTAATCCTAAAGCTCCAACCGATTTCCGACCGAATCCGGACGGATCAGGCGGTGCCCCGCTGATTTCACTGAAATCTGGCTGGAACCTAATAGGAAACCCATACCACGTATCGTTCCAACTGGGACAACTGGTCGGTGCAAGCAATACAAACCCTAATCAATCGTACACCTACGTTCAAATGGTGCAGCAAGGGCTTATTAGTGGATCACTAGCATACTGGGATACCGCAACGCAGAACTATGGATTTATCCAAAAGACGACCGACAAGGTTGAACCGCAGAGAGGCTACTGGATTTACGTTCCTTCATCACAAGATGTCGTTATCCGGTTCCCGCCAATCTATCAGGTGAATGTCCGAAGTCAGCCAGAAACAGCTAAGCCTTGGCAACAGACCGATAAGCAGTGGAGACTTCAAATCGCTGCACGAACAAATACCTCAGCGGATGTCCAAAACTACGTAGGCCTAGCGGCTAGCTCAGTGAACGCAAAAGCCTTGAGAGTATACGAGCCACCAATGGCACCAGTTAAGAACGCTCTTAGCCTGTCAATTGATCAAACGGTTGATGGAACTCAGACAAGACTGGCTCAATCACTCTCCGAAGTGACGGGTCGGCAAGAGTTCAAGGTTAAAGTTGATTCACGAGAAACGGGACCAATCACGGTTACGTGGCCAAATCTGTCGACCATTCCGAAGAATGTACGAGCAAAACTGGTTGACGTTTCCACTGGCGAGACTCGAGACCTGCGAAAGGTTTCTGGATATACGTTCCAGGCAGAAGCGAACTTGACACGAGAGTTCAAGATTCAAATCGAGCCAGGAATAGTCTCGAAAGCGATCATCGGAACAGTGATTGCGATACCAACTAGCAGAGGATCGGGAATGACTTCAATCCGATTGAACTACACGCTTGGCTCCGACGCAACCACGACAGTTCGAATCCTTAGCCCGAACGGACGAGAAGTCATGATCCTAGGATCAGGCCGAGCCGACAAGGCTGGACAGAATGAAGTGGTTTGGAATCTACGAGACCAAGCTAACCGATCGGTTGCTCCTGGTACCTACCGGGCAGAGATCGTCGCTGAAGGCGCCGACGGCGAAAGAGTCCGAAAGATCACTCCGATCATCGTAACTCGATAAGTCAAAACATAAGCAAAAAAAGCCTGCGAAACTCGCAGGCTTTTTTGCATTTAGCTATACAATAGTCGGTAATGTCCA
>JAYVXG010000365.1:0-1650 GCA_043785475.1 Armatimonadota bacterium | reverse complement strand
TCGTTCGCGAGCTTCATGCTGGGCGAAGCGATGAGCGGCGGCTTCAACATCCCGAATACCCAGATGCTCCGTTTCCCTTATCACGCGTTCTTCGACCTCTGCTGGGGAAGCCCGAATTCAATCGCACCCCTCAGTATCGAGGCAACGGGACAAACCCACGCCCCCCGGAATCCCCGAACGAATCGCCTCGCGCCTTGTATTTTTACCGGCACATTGATACACTCTTTATAGTATGAGTAGCACGGATCCAAATTCAAGCACGGGTAACAAACCATCCACCGCCAAACCGCCAAAGAATATTGTTATCTGTTACGATGGAACCGGCGATTGGGCGACGTTCGACAAAACGAACGTCATGAAGCTTTACGAGAACTTGGATAAATCTAAACCCGATGAGCAAATTGTTTTCTACAACGGCGGAGTCGGCACCCTTGGAAGTCAATTAGCCATTTCAAAACTCAAGAAATCTTACCTGCGCTTACTCGATTTAGCCACCGCAACAAGTCTGCGAGAACAAATACTAATGGGGTACGAATTTCTGCTCCAAAATTACAATAAAGGTGATCGGATCTATATCTTTGGCTTCAGTCGAGGAGCTTACACCGCGCGCCTTCTCGCGTCGTTCGTTTACAATTTCCAGTTGCTAAAAAAGGACTGCCGACACCTCGCCCCCTACCTGTGGCAGTCCATCTCGAGCATCCCCAACATGGACAAATTCAAGGTCGACCGAGAAACGATCCGCCAGGAATTCTCCGAACCAGAAACTGTAGAAATCGAATTCCTTGGGCTCTTCGACACCGTGAGCTCGGTCGGAATCTTTGATCGATTCCGAGTCTTCCCTCACACCGACCGCAACCCAAGCGTGAAGCATGTTCGCCATGCCGTCAGCATTCACGAATCCCGAAACGCCTTTCCCGAGCTGCTGGTAAAGCCCGCAATGGATCTCGATATGAAGCCGATTAACGATGTAGTGGAAATCTGGTTCGATGGCGTGCATCGCGATATTGGCGGCGGAGCGCCCGATAATCCGGGTTACGAAAACATGACGTATAACTGGATAGTTGGCGAGGCCAAATCGTTAATTCTCGCAAATCCTCTGCCTTATGATATTGGGCCAACTAAGATTCATGCTGGAGGTTTTGATGTTTACGTCATAGCGGGTCTTTACCCAATGAAGATGTTCGATTACAATTTGCTGGACCGGACTGAAATTAACCGCTCATTTACCCAAATTATCAAAAGTTCAAAGGGACGCCCTCTAAAAGATTTAGGGTTCCGATGGTATTGGCCAAACTTCAAGCATTTCCGCGACACCCGCATTCCCGGAAACGCCTTCGAGTACCGAGGATTTGGACCCCTACCCAACCTTCCAACCGGCGCTCACGGCCATTTAGTTTTCGACCATTCAGACGGCCAAATAAAGCCAGCCTCAGAGGCCCAGGCGCGCGAATATCCCACTCCACCCGCCGACAATGGACCGCTGAGCCTGGTGCCCGACATCGTCGGGATCACCCTCGGATGTGCGCTGGCGTTTCTCGTAGCCAACCGCGGGATGGGCAGTCCATTCGGCGAATCCTGGCCGTCACCCGCCGCACCCGTCGCCCTATTCTTCTTCCTTTTCTTCCTCATCGAGCAAGGACATAGCCACCG
>JAYVXG010000364.1:0-1651 GCA_043785475.1 Armatimonadota bacterium | reverse complement strand
TCCTCACATACTAGTGGATCGTCAAACGGGGACTAGCCAGTCGGTACCGGACTATGACCACTGATGCAGTAGGCTCGTTCCAGAAAATTGGCACAAGGAAGCGATAGGAGGAAATGGAAAGATGCCGGTGTGTTGACGTAAATCCAGAAACGAGTTGCCCGAATTCCTCTTGTGGATGGCTAATTCGAGTTAGTTTTTGTGTAAGAATTCTTGTGTGTTCTGGCGTATCTCAGTCTTAACCTGCGTAGCGATCCAGTTTTCGTGCTCTCGAGCATCGTCTGTTGCGTCTCCCGCCGACGAATTAGCCAGATTTCAAAAAGATTGTGCGCAAGCCAAACAATTCTGGACTACAGATCGCAAAGAAAGTCTTAAAATACTGTCAGAGTGGGAACACAAGAACCCATTTCGGGCTTCCGCGTTACTTGTCGAACTGATGTTGGTATCTCCCGACGACCGACCCGCCGCAAGTCGAGTAATTGTTCAGATGTCATCTGAGCCTTATGGAATGGCACAGTTTAATTTAACTAAGTTCGCTCTATTCCCGCCATATGCCGCGGTCTCCCAAAAAGACTTCATGGAACCTCTAAGAGTGCAGGCGATTGAAGCTGCGATCAGTCGGGACCCGTCCCCTTGGATTTCTGGAGCTGGACCTGAGCGAAAATGGCGGGCTTATATCACCCCAATGAGCACACTTTTCACCGCTGCACAGGCCTATTTGCGTATGGGCATGTATCGGCGAGCAGCAGGATGTGGCAGAAATCTCAAGGCCTTAGCCAACAGAGTCGGGGATCTGAGCATAAAGGGCGAGTGGCTCGAAAACGCGAATCAATGTCTTGATAATGCCAAATCACACACGGCTCCCAGTCGGATTCTTTCTCCTGATAACTAACGAGACCAATTCGGTGAATGTCGCGTGACCGTCAAAGCGGCCAATAGTCTCTTTATCCTGCTTCGAACATGAGAACTGTTTGGGCGAAGACCCGAAAACAAGGTGCCGGCCGGGATAAACATCAGATGGTGTCCGCAACGTGAAAAGGAGTCGACGAATAGACAATTGTTGTCAAAGTGCCAATGCCTCTCCGTCATGCCAGTAGTCTGCGCAAACCTACTGTCAGGCATCAAGTAAAACGCTTGTCCAATAAAGTCGAACTCGATGGATTTGTCGCGAACCCACAAGCCAAAGAAATCGGACGGTTGAGTACCGTGCCGTCCTTGCGGGTGTCCACGCAAGTTATCTCTGATCGGAAAGTACAAACCAATGCCGAAGGGAAAAGGACCTAAGACGAAGCTAAACAATGGCAATCCGACGATGAAATACCACTTATTTTTACTGAGCCACGATTTTCTTAACTTGAAATCAGAAGTCATCTTAGCGCATTTCCTGAACTAATACGGACGAGTTGTCTCGAGGTTACCTAGAAAATCAGGTTGAAGAGTTCGGGTTTGCCCTCGCCCTCGCCCTAGCGAAGCGAGCCCTTCTTCAGAAACTCGGCGATTCTGACCACCTCGCCAAAAAGCGCCTCCGGCGCCCCTTAGCCGAGCAGGCGTTCCCGGTTTCTCGAGAGTGTGGAGTGGTCGAAGACCTTGTCGTCCCAATCAAGGCCGACGAACCAGCGAAAGCCCGCATTCATCCCGAACTGCTCGAACAGCG
>JAYVXG010000363.1:0-5661 GCA_043785475.1 Armatimonadota bacterium | reverse complement strand
TAAGGACGTGAATCCTCCGCTTCCCGAACAATCGGACCGATGGTCATCAAACCTCGGAACTCTGCTAGGTTTGATTGTATGACACTTTGATGGAATACGTCAAGGCTTTTTGGAAATATTCCTGATTTTTGTTCTTCAATTGCAATATTGACTTCAATGAGAACGCTAATTTGTTTGGAAAGCTTACTAAATTCCTTTATTTGAGACTCAGATTCAATCGTGTGGATGACCGAGCAGATACTTGCGGCCCGTCGAATTTTGTTACTTTGGAGTTTGCCTATGAAGTGCCAAACGATGTCATTCGGTAAAGCTTCAGCTTTTGGTTCAAGCTCTTGTAATCGACTTTCGCCAAATTCTCGGTGCCCCAGATCGTACAGTTTCCGAACATTATCGACAGATTGAGTTTTGCTAACCGCAATCAATGTAACGCTCGCTGGATCTCGGGATATCAGCGAGCAATTGCGTTCGATTTCATCTTGCACGGCCCGAAATCGAGCCTTAGTCGTAACTGTAGTCTCCGTTGTGTGCATCCTCGATGTACTTCGCCAGCAGGTCGATACAGGCCTGGACATCGTCTTTATGAACCGTTTCGTTCACGGTGTGAATGTAACGAGTGGGAGTGGACAGTGTAAAGGCCGGGATTCCGCCGTGGAGTCGTTGTACTCCTCCTGCATCGGTACCACCTCTGGGCAAGACTTCCAATTGATATGGAATCTTGTTTTTGATCGCGACCCGCTTAAAGTGCTCAACGACCTTGGGATGGCAGATCAGGGAACTGTCCATGATTTTTATCGCTGCGCCCTTACCGAGTTTCGTGACGTAATCCTGCTCGGTTACACCAGGAATGTCGTTTGCCAGGGTCACGTCGAGGGCAACCACCACGTCGGGTGCAATCGCGGAGCCAGCGGCCGTCGCTCCTCGCAGTCCGATTTCTTCTTGCACCGTCGCCACTGCGTAAACGTCAACCTTGTGCTTCTTCGCCTTCTTCACCGCTTCAATCATGATGAAGACACAGGCCCGGTCGTCCATCGCCTTACAGCTAAAAAGATCACCAAGTTCAATCATCTGGCGACTCATCGAAACCATATCGCCAATGCTCACCGAGTCTTTGGTCTTGTCACCGAGACCACAATCGACAAAAAATGAGTCGATATTTTGTCCGGCGCTTGCTTCCGCATCGGTGAGCATATGTTTTGGCTTGGTGCCATACATGAGAACTCCATTGATTGGACCCTTCTCGGTGTGGACGATGACTCTCTGAGAGTTCATCTGACGAGGATCGAAGCCGCCCATAGGGTTGATGCGAATGAAACCTTCCTTGTCGATGAACTTGACGATGAATCCGATTTCGTCCATGTGGGCGGCTAACATCAGCTTTTTACCGCCCCCAGTGCCTTTTTTGAGGGCGATAAGGTTGCCCATGCTGTCGGTCGAGAGCTCACAAATTCCCTTGAGTTCTCTCGCAACGATTTTGCGAATGAGATCTTCCTGCCCAGGAACTCCGTGCCCCTCGACTAATTCTTTTAACAAACTGGTGTTCATTGAAGATGTTTTACCGTCTCAACTAAGTGTGGAAAAACTTTTCTTCACTAATTTGCAAAATTGGTGGAGAATTGTCTAAGAGGGGTAGAAAATGTCAGAGCAAATCAAAAAATCAATGTTGGTGAACCCTTACCGGTTCGAAAATAAATTCATGGCGATCCAGTTCCAAAAGGGTCTGCCGCCTGAAGTTGGCCTGAATGGTGTGCTCGTGGAAGACGTCATTGAAGTCGCGATTGCCAAATTGGAATCCTATCAACTAGGACAACTTGCTTGCTCGGATAATGAGGAAGCACTCTTGGCGCTAAATTCCGGGAAGGAAGCTCTTGTGCGACGCCGCAAACGCAGAATGTTGCAAGGAGTCTTTAACACCATGACCCCCCACCAGGAGCGTACGGAAGACGTTTTGGACGAATTTTCTGCCACGGGCGCTTGATAATTCGCTAAACTCCCGCTAATGAAGGGATTTTTCTGTTCGGGCGCCTTGACCGGCGCCATGATTCTTAGCATAGGTGCGCGTGCGCAACTTTCGTACACGATGTCGGAAGGCTCGGTTCCAACCAAGGTCAAGGTGACACTCTCGTTTAAGGCAAATAGCGATGTCACGAAAGTTCAAATGCCCAACTGGGCTCCAGGCTCCTATCGATATTCAAACAATTGGCGACGCGTAGGAGAGTTTAAGGTTGCGGTGAACGAAGGGGCCCTCGTAGTCTCCAGAACCGAAGAAGGGAAGTTGCCTGTGATCAACACATGGAATATCACCTGCAAAAAGGGCCAGACTGTGACCCTGTCCTACGAAGTTGATTCGCAATTCTCCAACGGAGTTGGGCATTATTCTGGCCCATCGACCTACATGTATATAGTCGGGCGAACCCAAGAACCTTGCGTTCTCAACTTTGCTTTTTCCAAGCCAACAAGGATCGCGATTGGGCTAAATCCAGTCAAAGAGAACCTACAATACAAAGCCTCGACGTATGATCTGCTTGCCGACAACCCAGTGACCTTTGGGGACTATTTGGTTGATGTCTATATGCAGAGAGGAAAACCGCACTACATCGCGTATCGTGGTCCGTCAAGCGTGATCGCAGGGGTCGACCGAGAATATGTTAAGAAGGCGTGCGCATTTGTGTCTCAAATGGAAGGTGACTTCTTTGGCGGATCTCCATACGACCGTTACGTTTGGCACTTTAGCGTAAATGCGGCAGCCGACGGAGCGGGCGGGTTAGAGCACTTGTCATCGACTGAGATTTCGATGGGCAATGGAGTTGGCCCCGGAGTGGTTGGCGTTTATGCTCACGAGTTCTTTCATCTTTGGAATGTCAAACGAATTCGCTCCAAACCTCTTGGTCCCTTCGATTACACGACCCTGCCACAAACTGGGGCGCTTTGGTGGCTAGAAGGCGTCACGGATTACTATGCCCACACTTTGCTGGGGCGAAATGGTTGGTACGGAAATAACGAAAAATTTGTCAACCCAATCGACAAAATGTACGGCTCCCTGGTGTCGAACCTCAACGGAGTTCGGGGCAAGAAAGAGCGATTTGACATTTCGCCTTACGACTCAAGCTACAGAGTCCGCGAGGCCGCCAATGGTCAGGGTAATTCCGATGGCATGCTGGTTAGTTATTACAATACGGGCTGGCTGTGCGGGCTCTGCCTTGATATCGAAATACTAAACCAGTCAAAAGGGAAGCATTCGCTAGATGACGTTGAGCGAGCACTTTTTGAGGAGTGCAGAGACAACAAATCAGGATTTGAAGAAGGTGAGATCAAGAATTTGTGCGTCAAATACGGTGGTCCGCACATGGATGGTTTCTTCGATTCAATCATCATGAAGCCAGGCGAGTTGCCGGTCGAATCTCAACTAGCAAAAATTGGCTACGATTTGAAGGATGTTGATGAGGCGTATGGCAAAGTGCCATTCATTCTTCAACCGAGCCCAGATGAAAAAGCGATGAAAGTCATTTCATCAGACATTCCCGATCTGAAAGTGGGCGACTTAGTGGTTAAAATCAATTCCATCGAGCTCAATAGTGACCAAGCAAATGCCCTCCGAAGGGCATATACGGGTTTAACTCGAAACACAAAAGCGGGAGAGAAATGGACGGTTGCAGTGAAGACGGCTGACATCCCAAGAGTTTTCACGGTTGAACTGGTGACAGCAACCAGGAAGTCAAAAAAGGTGGTTTCACGTGATGATGCAACTCCTCAACAATTGAAGTTGCGCAAACAGTTCGAATCCAAAAAACGAAACTAGATCCAGTTAATCGAGCCTTCCAATTTTGATTGGAAGGCTTTTTCCATTTTTGTGGAACGAATGAAACTTTATCCACTGTACAGCAATTTGGAATCAGGTGACTTTCTTATGACCGGTTAGGAAACGGAGGAATTTGGTTAAATGACTATAATGTTTGGAATCGCGGCTCTTGCCCTACTCACCAACGGACTCGGTCAAAGTGGGGTAGATCCTCTAATTGATAAGCAATACGCGATCGTGAAGCCGGGGGAACACATCGCGCCCGATATTGCGAAGAGTGTTCCGGCTCCAAATACTGAATAACCTCAACTTGGTTCTGCTACACAACTTGGCCGATTCATGCGATGCCAATACCGTGAGGGAAGTCCAATCCTGCCAGGCGACGCAATCGTAATTCAGATCGCACAATCGTCTGTCCCAGGATTCGAGGTACGAGCCGCCCCGGCAAGTAGTTCCCGATCAAGTCCAAGAGATGGAACGTGGCTGACGGTTCCTGTTATGCCTGGCCAAAGAAATTTTTCGGCTTCCAGCACGGCATTTATGGGCAACGATGACCTTTCGAGACTCAAAGGAATGGACCGTCTAGTTTCTGTTCAATTTACCAACGTAATCGCGTCCGACGTTCTCAAGTGGTTGACCAAACAGAATGTGAACTTCGTTGCAAACGTCGATAAATTGCCGAAATCAAAGATAACGATGAACCTCAGCAATGTGCCTCTGCACGAGGCACTTGAGACAGTTGCCGAGTCGCTGGGTGGACTATGGCAGGTTAAGCGTTCAGCCTTGATGTTCAAAACGAACATGTTTGGTACGATGCCAGTTTCTCCGGCGACCATGGGAAAAGTCCACCTAAATTGGAGAGACTTTCCATCTTCCAGCGACATGAAAGGATTCGGAAAGATAGACGATAAGCAGATAAAAGCGTTTGAAAAATCAATGTCCGGCATGAAGGGCCAAATGAAGTCGATTAGATTTGATGCTCAAACCATCCCCAAGATGGACCTGAAACAGCATGAACTTCTCAAAGCTTTCTCCGGAGATCCGAGGACCTTCAACTTTAAAATGGACCCGAAAGCACTTGCGGAAATGAAGAACTTTAAGGAGTTCAGCAAGGATGGAAAGGCGTTTGTCTGCAAATTCGATCAGAAAGCACTGTTAGATATGCAAAGCATGAAGCATTTCAAAGGCTTCGAGGGAATGAACTTTAATAAGCTCGATACTGAGAAGTTTGCCAAGTCCCTTTCGCAAGCTCAGAGAGAGCTAATGGCCAAGCAAGGGTATTTAAAATTCAGCGACCTCATCGAAGTCCAAAAAGGTCTAATATTTTCCGGTTCCACGAACGACGTGTCCCAGGACTTCACTTTCATATTCTCAGTTAGCGGAGAAAAGATCAGGATCAAAAGCAAGTAATTTTGTAGCTGTCTCGCAGAAACTCCAGGGCCAGGCACTATGCTGGCCCTATTATTCGCATCGCTATTTGGTTTTGATGGTGATAACGCCTGCCGAGCCGTCATAGTCGACCTCAGCGTCAAGTGATTCCGCCACGAAACGAAGAGGAACATAGCTTGTTGCCTTCACCAGCTTAGGCGCAGCTTCCATAGTGATTTCCGCGCCATTTTTCCGGGCGATGACATCGCCTATCGTCAGAACGATTTCATTATTGCCCTTGGTCGCGGTGATCCGCTTGTGAACAAGATCGTATTCCACTTCGCTTCCCAGGGCCTCAAATAGGGCTCTAAACGGAACAAATGTCCGGCCGCCAAAGGTTCGAACTCCATTGGTGCCAAAGTTGATTTCTTTGTCATCAACAATGACCTTAATTGATTGTTTTTGGGCGTGGACGTTGACCGGAGGCGCTGGCGGTC
>JAYVXG010000362.1:0-5662 GCA_043785475.1 Armatimonadota bacterium | reverse complement strand
TTCCATTATCTTGGATGCACTTAACGATCATGCCTTTGCAGGCATATCCCGTTCCCAATGTCCCGTGGCCACTAAATGAGCCGTTGTTTGCCGAAGCGAGCGCTAAGCCAGCCACGTGGGTTCCATGGCCATTCATATCGATCACGTCCGAGTCTATGACGGTGCCCAGTTGGATGTGGGCAGACTTCGATTTATCGATTTGACCTCCCTGAGTGACATCGGTTCCAATTCCTCCTTCATTTCGGAAATCTGGGTGGTCAAGATCAATTCCGCTATCAATGACTGCGATCGTCGGGGCGTTCGCTGGCTTGTTTGCCGCGGTGTAATATTGGTTTGGCCACACCGACCAAGCATTAAGGGCGTCAACATCATCTAAATGCCAATCTCTTCGAAATGACAAAGGCACGGTGGTGTCATCTCGCAGATCGAGAAAGTAGACTCCGACCGGATCATCGTACTGGACATCGTTGAAATCTGGGTCGTTGGGTGGGAGCAAAAGTGTGTGGACTTCGTGAACGTTCTCAACCGTTATGGCCCCAGGCTCATTTTTCCGAACGTAATCTGCATAAGCGACGGGGTCTACAACGGTTGGAATTCGGTACATGATCCACCCGGACTTTCCTATTCGCGATTGAAATTGAAGCCCGCCCGATTCATTTCTGACCCTGCCGGGGCGCATCCTGTGGCTGGCTGAGATGGTGTTTGCCGTCGCAACCTTATATTTCACCAAGATGAATCCGGTTATCGGGCGCCCACTGAGCTGTTGCTGCGTCGGCACACGGACATGAAACGTTTTATTAGCAAACCCGAGGCTTGCCAAAGCTAGAACAATTGCGGCGGAGAATAATTTCAATTTAGACCTCAAATACGGAACGAATGATACAGTCATTCTATCAAGAAATGGCGGAAAGCGGAACTAGGACTTTTACCAGGGCTGGATAGTTCCGGGGATAGATTCAGGTTCGGCCATCGGAATGGTACTTTTGGCCCAATTGCCCCAACCGAATTCATTTTCCCTCGTAACCAAAAAAAATATTTATTGCAATATTCACAAATGTGGTGTAAAGTAATCCGAAACGTTTCGCGAAACGTTTCGTATAGTTTCCCCATGGCCACCATCAAGGATATTGCAAGAGAGGCAAAAGTTTCGGTTAGTACCGTAAGCTACGCATTGAACGATGGTCCTCGGTCGGTTCCTCTCCAGGTCAAGGAGAGGATACTAGAAGTCGCTTCGAAGCTTCACTATCGTCCGAATCGGCTGGCCAGATCGTTGATCACCCGCAAGAGCAATGTGATTGGGATCGTTCCACCTCGGGTTGAATTTGACATGGTTGCCGGACCATATTTCGTGAACATGCTCAATGGCATTGTAAATGCTTACGAAGATCTTGAGCAAGATGTTCTCATCCTGACTCAGATCAAGTCCACCGAATCACGAGAGGCCATTTATCCCTTGCTTGATGGCCGGTGCGATGGAGCAATTTTTCTTGCTCCCCATCAAGACTCCATGGGACTCAACTATTTGAACGAAATCGGCTTTCCTCACGTGGTTCTCAATGGGCGGAATACCAATTCACTTTGTTTTGACATTGACAACCGTGCCGGAATGAAGCTCGGAGTGGAGCACCTCGCGGCTTTGGGCCATACAAAAATTGGCATGATCCAAGGCCCCGAAGATCACATCGATGGATTTGAGCGAAACAGTGGTTTTAAGGATTCAATGCAACAACTTGGTTTGGAAACCCGGCCGGAATGGTTGATAAAGGCAGGATTTGACCGATGCAGCGGTGAGATGGGGGGACGAACATTATTGGCCCGCAAGAATCGCCCGACGGCAATTTGTTGTGCAAATGATGAAACGGCGTTAGGACTTTACGCGGCCTGCTTGGCCCTTGGAGTTAGGGTCCCTGAAGACATTTCAATAATTGGATTTGATAACGTCCCGACATCGGCATCCGTCGAGCCTGCCCTGACTACCATCCAGCAACCGTTTGAAGAAATGTCTGGTCATGCCGCCAAGACATTAATGGCATTGATTGATGGGCGCCTCGCTCAACAATCCCGAAAATTTGATACATCTCTGGTCGTACGACAGTCGACCGCCCGTCCAATGGAGGACAAATAAGCAATGATGAATAATAAGAATCGAGCGTTTACGCTCATTGAACTCCTCGTCGTAATTGCGATCATCGCAATTCTTGCGGCGATCCTCTTCCCTGTCTTTGCACAAGCCAAAATGGCCGCAAAGAAAATCTCGAGCCTATCCAATACAAAAAATATTGGCCTAGGGGTCATTATGTACAGCACTGATGTGGATGACACAATGCCTATGCTCCAATACGTAGAAGTATCAGCTGCGAATCCTTACGATTGGCACAGCTGGCCACAAATGGTTTACCCATACATTAAGAATGGTAAATCGACGAGCGGAACAAACACCCTTTACGGTAAGGATGGAATTTTCCGCGCACCAGGTGACCCAACGAAGCAGGACAATGGATCATACGCCATCCACCAAGACCTAGCCAGAGATGGTTCGGCTCCTTGGAACGGTTGGACGACGAACGTTCCAACCTTCTCGACAACTAGCATTGACAATGGTGCTGAAAAGATCTATATGATCGAAAAGGGAATTAACAAGGGATATGCAGGTTGGCTGCAAATGTCCGCTTGGGAATGGGATTGGATCGACTATTTGGCTCCAGATGCAAATGGTAACCCAACTCACAGTCCTCAAGTTCAAGTTTCACTGCTGCCTGGCGTAGGCGACTGCGACATGCCATACAGCGAAACTGATTTTGACAGCTTTGGCACATGGGCTCTTTGCGGCATGCACCCTCGCTATCGATACAACGCATCCACTCCGGTCACGTTCCTTGATGGCCACGCAAAGGTCTACACAAGAAGCAAGACTGGAACCGGAATTGTCTGGTTCAGAAATGTCTTCATCAAAGAAGCATCTCAGTTCGGTTCTTGGTATCCTTACTAGTTAACCCTTGGTCTCGGGTACGCATATTCCCGAGACCAAACCTCCTCTTTCGATCCCTCATGAAATCAATTAAAATTCCTGCATCACTTATTGCAATCCTTTTTGTCGGGTCCATTTCTCTCTTTGGCTGTGGCGACGGCGACCTCGGAACAAAAGTCTCGACTCCTCCGCCGAGTCTTGATGAATCGATCAAGAAAATTCAAAGCAACGAGCATATGCCTCCTCAGGCTAAAGAAGCTGCGATTAATGCGGCGAGAGCCCAGGCAGCGGCCGGCAAAGCCATGGCCGACGAAGCTAAGAACCATCCACCAAAGAAGTAACTCGTTCGGCACACCCGAATATATAAAAGTTTCGGAACTCATTAATGAGTGATGAAAGTGAAACCTCTACGGGTGCCCTTAATCGGGCACCTTCACTTTGTGTAAGCGCTTTGGAATTAAATGCCGTACAAGGTTCGATACTTGGCTCCGAGGCCATCCAAATAATATTTGGCATTCATCGGCTCTCCGGTCGCATTGAGAATCAATTGCTTTGGCGTGTAATACCGCCCCTGAGAGTAAATCTTATTCTGAAGCCATCCAAGAATCGGTTCAAACTCTCCTTTAGCAATCAATTCATCAGTGTTAGGGATGTCCTTTTCGAGCGAGTTCCATATTTGGTAGCTCAGGATGTTGCCCATCGAATACGTAGGGAAATAGCCAATCGAGCCCATTGACCAGTGAACATCTTGAAGGCAACCATCTGAGTCGGTGGTCGGTCGAATTCCCAGGTACTTCTCGTACTTTTCGTTCCATGCTTCGGGCATGTCCTTCACCTTCAGTTCGTCGGTGAGGACGGCGCATTCGATTTCAAAGCGGACGAGGGTGTGCAAATTGTAGGTGAGTTCATCGGCTTCTACCCGGATCAACGATGGATTTACTTTATTGATTTGTCGGTAGAACTGGTCCACGCTCATGTCGGCGATCGCGGGGAAGGTCTTTTGCAAATCAGGCAGGAATCGTATCCAAAAGGCCTTGCTACGACCAACAATATTTTCCCACGTCCGGCTTTGGCTCTCGTGCATTCCGAGCGAAACTCCGCCAGCCAAGGAGGTTAGGTCCCATGCAGTCGGAGAACCTTGTTCGTACATACCATGCCCCGATTCGTGCAAGGTACCAAATATTGCCGACCCCAAATACGGCTTATAGCGGGTTGTTAGGCGAATATCCCCCACAGACCAACCGGTGCAAAATGGGTGAGGAGCAGTGTCTTGGCGACCCCGGTTGAAGTCAAATCCGACGGCTTTGGCCAGCATTTCGGTAAAGGCGGACTGTTTGGACTTATCCCAGTCTCCGTAAAGCCGGGAATCATCGACGGGGCCAGCGTCCTGGATGGCTTTTACAAGCTCAACCTGGGGGCCTTTGATCGACTCATACATTGCTTTCCAGTCCGCGGCGGTTGCGCCTTCTTCGTACTGGTCGGTCAGAGCGTCATAGATGTGATCGGTGTATCCGAGATGTTCTGCCTCTTCGCGAGCAATATCGAACATCTTTTCGAGAGTTGGGGCAAAACCCTTGAAATCATTTGCGCTTCGAGCGGAGACCCATTCTTCGTGCGCGATTGCGGCGAGTTTGCTTTTTCTTCCAACTAGTTCGGACGGGAGCTTGGTCGCGAGGTCGAGGTCTCGCTTGATTACTCTCAACAAGGCAACATCATCGCCGGATACATCCTTAGCAGCTTCAGCAACATCGTTTTGCACTTCGTCGGAAGTGAAAAGTTCGTGCCGCATGCGGGACAAACTTTCCAAATGCATGGCTCGGGCTTCAGCCCCTCCCCTAGGCATGTAGGTTTGTTGGTCCCAGTCCATCATGGACATGGCGGCGCCAAGTGCATTGACATCACCCATTCTTTCTTTCAATCGTTGCAGTGAGGAAGACATTAGCCCTAGTTTACCGACCCAGGACCCTGGGCGTCCAAAATTGAACTTATTTAATGATCAGGTTTAAAATATGATGAAAATTCAAGTGTCTCTGCATATAATTGAAGGTAACGCCTCTACAAGCATGCAACCGATCCGCCAATATATGAGTAAATAGGCACATATGGACCGGAATAAATTGCACAGAATTCCCCACAAGGACCCAGTCAGCGGTGGCGAGCTATTTATTAGCGAACTGACCAGCGAGGAGACAGGCATTACCATTCGAGGATGCTTCGAAATTCCCCGATATGCGCGGCTTGATCCTGAACAGGTGGAATTCCTCGAAATCTTTCTTAAGAGCCGAGGGATGCTCAATGGAGTCGAACGAGAGCTTGGTATTAGCTATCCGACGGCAAAAGCCCGATTGGATACTCTCCTTGCGGCTCTCAACCTCACTCCGTACGAAACGAAGGAGAAGAGCGAGAAACTTTCTGGCAAGCGTAAGCAGATTCTGGAACAGTTAGAAAAGGGCGAAATTACCGCTGAAGAAGCGAAGCGGAAACTGGGGGTTTTAAATTGAAAGAAGAAATTAAGAGAATTAACAAATTGGTTGCTGACGGCAAATTGTCACCGGACGACGCAGCCGACCTGATCGATGCCTTTTACACTTCCGAGCGACGAGAGGACAGTCATACTGAGACAACTCAGACCACCCCTCCAAAGCAGGAATCGAGTCCAACTGACCCAAAAGAGTATGCGTCCGAATCGAAGCC
>JAYVXG010000361.1:0-5666 GCA_043785475.1 Armatimonadota bacterium | reverse complement strand
ATCGGTCGAACGGCAAGCTATTGCTCAATTGGAACTATGCCGCCCGGGTAGCGGAGGCCGGCGGTAATCCGATCCTTATTACGCCGATGACGGACCTTTGCTCAATGGCTCAATTGCTCGACGGATGGCTCATTCCGGGCGGCGCGGATATGGACGCGAAGCATTTCGGAGAACCGAATCATCCCGAAGCAGAACTCATGAACCCCATGCGTTGGGAAATGGAAAATAAGCTTTATAGCTTGGTAAATCCCGTGATGCCAATCCTGGGAATTTGCTACGGGTGCCAGTTCCTCAATGTTAAACATGGAGGTAGTTTAATACAACATCTTCCAGATGTAGTTGAACATAACGACCATGTTGGAGGAACCGTGGAAACGATCAACCTGGTTGGTGCATCGATGTTTTCTTTGATCTTTTCCAACTCGAAAACGATCCAAGGTAGAAGCTATCATCACCAGGCCGTCAATCAAATTGGAGACGGATTGTCAGTGGTTGCGAAGCACTCCGATGGAACCATCGAAGCCATAGAGGACCCAATCAAACCATTCCACATCGGAGTCCAGTGGCACCCCGAAAGGTTGCCCGATGACGATGCCAATCGGAAACTCTTCCGTGCATTTATTAACGCGGCAAAAGCGTATTCAGAAGGGAAGAAATGAAGTATTTCCTCGATGGCAATCTGGTCGAATTCGAAGACACATTTGAAGTCTCTAATTTGCCTGACCGTTTGCAGATTCGAACATCCGAGGGGTCATTCAGTGCGCTCGCAGTCCGCGACGGAGATGCGATTCTGGTCTCGTACAAGGGCAACCAATACCGACTAGAGACTCGCCAATCGAGAACACGATCCGGCGGAGCTAAGAGCGGAGAATTTCGCGCTCCAATGCCGGGCATGATTGTCGATGTTCTCGTCGCCGAGGGCGACTCGGTCGTCCAAGGGCAGAAGATTTTGGTGCTCGAAGCAATGAAGACTCAACAGCCATTCAACGCACCATTTGACGGAGTGGTAACTCGGTTGAACGCAATCAAGGGCATTCAAGTATCGGGAGAGGATTTGCTCGCTATTGTCGAGCCGAAATAGTCATGTCGAACATTCGCATCATAGAGGTCTCCCCCCGAGATGGGCTCCAAAATGAAGCCGTAGCGGTTCCGACTGCTATGAAAGCCAATTTCATCAAGCAGTTACTCGCGGCCGGACTTCGAGAGATCGAAGTAAGCAGTTTCGTGTCTCCAAAGTGGGTTCCACAGCTGGGGGACATAGAAGAACTTTGGCCGTTGCTTCCCGTTGGGGGAACTTACTCGGCGCTGGTTCCCAATGAAAAAGGCATGGAGCGGGCCGTGGCTCTCGGCGTCGAACGTATCGCAGTGTTTACCGCCGCAAGCGACGCCTTTACGCAGAAGAATATCAACATGACTGTCGAGGAGTCGATTGAGGTGTTTAAACGAATTCGGGCAAGCCATAAAGGCTTTATGCGGGGTTACGTCAGCACGATTTTTGAATGTCCGTATGCAGGATTGATTGAACCAAAGAACGTGCGCAAAGTCGTTGATCAGCTCTTCGAGATGGGCATCGACGAGGTCTCCTTAGGAGATACGATTGGTGTTGGTGTTCCAGTCGAGGTCAAGAAGCTGGCGAAAGAGCTCGCTGACTTACCGAAGGACAAAGTCGTGTGGCACTTCCACGACACGAGGGGGACGGCAATCGCCAACGTGGCGGCAGCATTGGAACTCGGCTATACATCGTTTGATTCCAGTGCCGCCGGTTTGGGTGGTTGTCCTTATGCGAAGGGCGCGGGTGGAAACTTAGCTACCGAGGATTTGGTGTATTTTGCTCATCGCTCCGGGCTGACGACGGGATGCGACCTGCCGACTCTGGCCCAGGCTTCTTTGCCGATCCTGGAATGCCTTGGGAAGTCTCCGACGGCAAAGGCACAACTTGCGGCTTTGGCCGCGTCGCGCTAAAGACGAGAATTCCTAAAATGATGACTGCCAAAACGACAGTGGATGCTTTTTCGTCCATGTTAAGGTTGAACTCCTTGCGATTTACGAGGAGCGTCACCACCCCGATTGGCACCAGCGCTGGTAACGCCCAACCCGACACCAAGACGATGAGCATGTAAACTATCAGGACAGGAATCATGACCTTTAGGGTCTCCTTTGGTCGCATGTTGAACTTAAACATAGCGAGAAAGAACGCCCCAAGAAAGACAAGATCAGCGGGGCCGACCAGCCCGGCGGTAGCGACCGTCGCCTTAGAAACCTCGTGGGTAACCGAGATCGATTTTGGAATCTGCATCGCGACGCTCGACAAAAGGTTCGGGTTCTGCTGAAGGATTTTTTGGGTGAACCCGAGCGGGGTAAGGACGAGAAAAATGTCGAAACCAACCAGGAATATCGCGACGGGAATCAGGATGTTTTTGTCGCGGAGGATGCTTGATATGAGCGCACCGAGTCCGATACACCAAATCATCAGACCTGTTTGGGCGACAGGGGAAAAGAGAACGGCACCAAGGCCATGGCCGTGGAAGCCAATCTGGATGATATTGAAGGCTGCAATTTGCATGAACACGCCGATGAGAAGAATGACGGCCGCAAGTTTCGCATCGGGTTTCTCGGACATCGCCCGGTAGATCGCGTAGATGGTCGAGACAAAGACCAGATTGAGCAGCAAGAAATCGATGTAGGGTGCCGCCACTATCGGCACAGGAATAAACGGGAGAGCAGCGCGGACCACCGCCAAAACAATGACGATTATCGCAAAATCTCGGTAACCGGCTTTAGCTAACGAAAGTTGGGTGGGGTCGCTCAATGGGTACGCCTCCTTGGCTGATTGCCGCTTGATACACTTCTAAAATTCGGGCGCACATGATTTCGGTGGTGTTCTGCTTCGCGCTTCGTTCGGCTCCGGCGCACAAGTGAGCATACAGTTTTTCATCTCGTAACACGGTTAACACTTGGTCGGCGAGCATCGTCGCATCATTTTTGACGGCAAAGCCGTTTTCGCCTTGAATAATGGCTTCGGTCGCTCCACCTCCATCGACGGCCACGGCGGGGATTCCGTATTGCATGGCTTCGTTCAGTACTAGTCCTTGAGTTTCGGTAACGCTTGCGAAAGTAAATAGGTCTGCAGCGGCGTAATATTTGTCAACTTCGCCCCTCGGCACTGCGCCGATGAACTTGACCTTGTCACCGATCCCATGTTTTGAGCAAATTTGTAGGCATTCGTCTCGATATGGACCGTCGCCAACAAGCCAGAGCCGGACATTTTGTTCTTGCTCGGTCACTTGCTTGGCCATTCCAAGGAGGGTTTCGAGATTTTTCTCTTTTGCGAGTCGCCCCACGTAGAGCAGGATTCGGTGATCCGGCAAGATTCCGAGTTGCTGGCGGGCCTCAGCGCGGGCTATGAGTTGCCGTTTTGGAGTGCCGGTTGGGATGACGGATATTGGGGTTTCGACTCCGTGGCGCAGGAGCCATCGTTTGGCGATCTCGCTTGGGGTGATAACCTGATTGACACTGTTGTAATAGAAGTTGCTGTGCTTGGCGATTCGGAATCGGATGTATCGACGTGGGAACGCGGACATGTAGTGCGCGTATCGGTCGTACAGCGTATGGTAAGTAGAGACGATCGGGATACGATGGCTCTCGGCCCAGCGCAAACCTACGAAGCCAAGCATGAACGGCGTATGGGTGTGGATTACGTCGAACTCTTGCTGGCGAAACCGCCGGAGTTTCCTCCAGTACGGCGGATAGGCGATGGGGTGGCCCTTACTCCACGGGGTTTCGAGGGCTCGAAAACGGATGGTGTTGGGGTCGATCTCTCGGTACCCTGCGAATCGAGGAGCGAAAATATGGACGTGGTGGCCTTGGTTTCGGAGTTCATCGACCAGAAGCTGGATGCTGATGCTAACTCCGTTGAGGACTGGCCAGACGCTATCCGAAAAAATGGCAATGCGAAGTGGCTTCATGCTCCCTGCATTATTGTACTGCCATCGCTTTTAATTGGGGCAATGCCTTGAAGCTTTCCTACGCTTCGGGGAAGCGGCCGTGTTTTTCGACGAAGACGACCACGTCGCTGAGGAGGAATCTTCTCTGGCCTCCTACGGTGCGGTGATGGTTGAGCCATCCCCGGTTGGTGTATCGCCGGACGGTAGTTGGGCAAACGCCGAGAAGGCGGCTGACTTCTTCGAGGTTGAGTTGCGGATCGAGTAGCCGTTTGATGAGCTCTTGGCGAGTTTCTTTGAAGTCGCCGGTGTAATAGTGAGAAGTGACTCCGTCATCGTAGAGCGATGCGAGGAACATGACGCTCCGAGGGAGGTTCGCCCAGACTTTCTGAAGCTCAGGGTCCACCGCGTTGGTAACCACGTGGTTTGATTTTCGGCGCGGTCTCGGCGCGCTCATTTCGGTCTTGCGGAATTTACCCCGTGGCAATTTGACCTGGCCGGAGACGTATTTCTTTATGCTTGGAAGGTCTTTCTCCGTCTCTTTGGTCCGATCGAGAAACGCGCTCTCGATGTATTGCAGTGGGTCAAAATTCTTTTTCATTTTGATATGTACAAGGATACTAGCAACATGTTGTGATTTTGAACAGTAGCATAGAGTCTCCGAAACTCAGAAAGCGGTATTTTCCCTCAATCGCTAGGCCATAAGCCCTAAGGATCGTCTCACGGGAACTAATCGCAGAAATCATCAAGAGCATGGTCGTACGGGGGAAATGGAAGTTGGTGAACATGCCGTCGACGATCTTAAATTGATAGCCGGGCGAGATGAAGAGCTTGGATTCTTTGCGACCATGACTGACCGTGCCTGGTGCAGTGGCGAACGACTCGAGGGTTCGGACGACGGTAGTTCCCACGGCGATGACGCTTCCCTTGGCTTTATTGATAATCTCGGCGGACTCTTGGCTGATCTCGCAGATTTCGCCATGCATTTGGTGGTTGGTGACGTCGTCAACTTGGATCGGGCGGAAGGTGTCGATGCCAACGTGGAGAGTGACGAAGGCGATTTTTACTTCTTTTGCGTCGAGGGCGGCAAGGATTTCGGGAGTGAAATGAAGTCCGGCGGTGGGAGATGCGGCACTACCGTTCGATTCCGAAAAGACGGTTTGGTACCGCTCAGCATCGTCGAGTTTTTCCGTGATGTAGGGTGGAAGGGGCATCTCCCCAATTTGTGCGAGCTTTGCATGTAAGTCTCCAGTTTCACAAGTTAGCTTCACTATTCGGGAAGGTTCTTCACCGCCTTCGAGAACCGTTCCTGTAACGTACGGGCCGAGGTGGAAAATTGCCCCGGGCTTGAGACGTTTGGCGGGCTTGATGAGGCATTCAAAAGTGCCGGACGAGATTTCTTTGAGGGCAAGGATTTCGACTTCTCCACCGGACGGCTTTTTGCCCCTAAAGCGCCAGGCATTTACCCGTGTGTTGTTGAGAACGAGGACATCACCGGGGTTAAGGATGTCCACAACCTCGCGAAACATTCGGTGGCTCACCTCGCCAGTCTCGGGATCAACATGTAGCAACCGGGAGGCGGCCCGGTCGGCTAGCGGAGTCTGGGCGATCAACTCGTCGGGGAGGTTGTAATCGAAGTCGCTTAGTCGTACCAGGTGAACGCCTCCTCAAGGTCAACGAGGCTGGTGATGATTGGGTTGGCGGTGGCTTGGGCCGTGCGGTTGA
>JAYVXG010000360.1:0-1655 GCA_043785475.1 Armatimonadota bacterium | reverse complement strand
ATCGGTTTCTTCATCCACTTCGCGAACAGGTTCGACAAGTCATCGAAGATTGTATACGAGCACGGGATGACAACAAGGGTCAGCAGCGTCGAGAGGAGGATTGCACCCAGTACGATGATGAAAATGCTTTGACGGAACTCGGAGCCGCGCCCAAGGCCGATGGCAACAGGTAGCGATCCACAGACCAACGCAAGCGTTGTCATCATGATTGGGCGCAACCGAGTCGGCCCGGCCTCCGCGATGGCGTCGTGCCGGTTTCGCCCGCGTTCCCGAAGGGTATTCGTGTAGTCAACGAGCAGAATTGCGTTCTTACCTACCAACCCAACGAGGGCGATAACGCCCAGGAAGCCAATTACGCTGAAAGAGTTGTCGGTCAGAATAAGGGCAAGAAGCGCTCCTACCATGGCTTGCGGTTGGGCAAGCTGAATGATCATCGGGTAGAGCCAGTTGTTATAGAGAGCGGCAAGAACCGCGTATACGGCAAAGATTCCGATGAAGAAGGCGGTCATCAAGAAGACGGATTCGCGAGCTTGAGCATCTTGCTCACCAAGCAGCTTGAAATTGACATTGGGTGGAACAAGCTTTTCTTTCTTGATCCAATCCGTCACCTGTCCGGTTACAACTCCGTTCGAGAATCCGGGTAGCAAGTCAGCCGTAACTTGGATTTCCTCAGCGCGGTCACGTCGATTGATCGCGGTCAAACCAGGTTGTTCGTCGAGCACGGCCAGTTGGCTCACGTAAACAGGATGACCTTGGTTGAACCGCAACGGCACGGTAGCAAGCGTTTCGGCGTTATCTCGGTCGGCGTAGTCGAGCATCACTCGAACGCCATACTCGCGACCATTTACTCGGAGCTTGTTATCGTTGTTCCCTTGGTACAGAGCGCGAACAGCGGCACCAATCGAAGCTGCATCCATATTCATGTCGGCTGCCTTTCGGTAGTCGGGGCGAATTTGGAGTTCTGGCTTACCGGACTTGACGCTGACGTCGGGGTTTAGGATTCCTGGGACTGCGCCCCCAGCGAGGCGGTCTCGAATGTCGGCGGCAGTTTTAGTGAGAGCTTCACGGTCATCGGATCGCAAGGCGATCTGGATGGCACGTCCGAAGGCAAACCCCGAGACGCCGGCAATGCGGACGTCCGCTCCCGGAATCTTGCCGACTTCTTTGGTAAGGTCGGCGATGATTGAGTTTCCTTTGTTATCGCGAAGCTTTTCTTTGTTGCCAGAGACTTTGTCGATAATCGACCGCTTCTCGAACAGCTTGCCGGTTACCTGACCAAAGTTTGAAGACGCCGTGTCGCCACCAAATGACGAACCTGATTGTTTTCCGACCTCGGTCAGCGTGAATTGGATGTCGGGATGCTTGATAAAGTACGCTTCAACTCTCCGCGCAACGGCATCGGTCTGAGCGAGGCTCGAACCAACCGGGAGTTCGATGGTGGCACGGACCTGCAGGGCGTCAGTTGGAGGCAAGAATCCAAATTTGAACAGCGGTTCTTGCTTCCAATGACCGTAGACTGCGCCTAAAACTGCAACAAGCGGGAAGACAAGTCCAAATAGGGCGCCGCCCCAAATTGGCCGAAGGGTTAGCCTTCGATAGAAGACCGCATTAAAGATCATGGCGATCACGCCAAGAAAGATGTAGAAGAACATTGG
>JAYVXG010000359.1:0-1656 GCA_043785475.1 Armatimonadota bacterium | reverse complement strand
GAGAGAATTCTGCGCCGATTGCGGGCCAACGCCTCCAACAAAGTGAATTCTCTTTTGGTTAACTTTAGCGGCACGCCACTTTTTGTTACCGACTTTGCACCTGCATCGATATCAAGGTCACCCAGGTGAATAATGGATGACTTCTCGATCTTGTTTCGGCGAGTCAGTGCACGAATCCGAGCAAGAAATTCTTTGAGAGAAAAAGGCTTAACCAGGTAATCATCTGCCCCAAGATCGAGACCTTTCACGCGATCTTCGATGGCATCCTTCGCAGTTAGCATGAGAATCGGCGTGGTATTTCGCGAATCTCGCAGCGCCTGACAGACCGACCAGCCGTCCCGTCTTGGCATCATTATATCCAAAATAATAACGGAATATTCACCCATTCTCGCCATTTCGAGTCCAGTTTGACCGTCGAGTGCGAGATCTGCGGAGTACCCCTCTTTCTCAAGCGCTCGCTTGAGCCGCTCGGAAATTACCTCATCATCTTCGACCAGCAAAACACGCACGGTGACCCAAGTATACGTTTCAATTATTTGAAAATCGTTTGGTTTGAGTGGAGATCAAGCTTTAGCAGCCCGAGAATTTCTGAGGTAAACTTTTGTTTCAGTTTGGGGGCTTAGCTCAGTTGGGAGAGCATCTGCTTTGCAAGCAGAGGGTCAGGGGTTCGAGTCCCCTAGCCTCCACCAAAGTTTTCCATCTATTTCCAAATTCAAATATTCATTTGAAAGTACATAGGTGTTTGGAGGGCTCGAACTTATGTTTCATGTGCCAACTGGCACACGGGCTCAGAGAGATTCCCATTCATCTGTTGAAATCCCCGCCTGACGAAGAATCGAACGCAGAGTCCCAACCGAGATTTCGCGATGTTTTGGGACAATCGCCGTTCTGGTACCAGCCTCCGTTGATGTTGCAAACTTTACGTGACTTCCAACTTGATTGACTTGAAAAAAGCCTGCCGTGATCAATTGCGCCGAGTGTCAGCGTTACTTAGTGGATTAAGCGGCGCCAATCTCAGCCTCGAATGTTGCAACCTTTGGCGTTAAAGTAGCAACTGGCGGAGCGAAATGCAGCTCGACCGCTTCCTTCAGAGATTCGAGGGCTTCAGCTTCATTCTCACCTTGACTCGCAATGTCCACATCAAGGCACTGAGCCACGTACAAATCACCCTCTTTCCAAACCGACGCGCGAAACTGTTTCATGTAGTTATGTTATCTTAAATTCTCCAGTTTGACGTTGCGAAACGCGTCCAGGAATCTCCACTAAACTTCAATGTTCGAACTTTTGAACGTTGCAAAATGCTTCCAGTAATCTCCACTAAAAAGGAAGAACTTTCGTTCTTCCTTTTTTGTCTCGGTCGAAACTTACTTCGAGCCTAACGTTTCCAACAATGCCATCATCGCCCAGCACGTTCCGTTGAACGACGAATACTGCGATTGCCCGTGCGGAAAACCACCGTCAAAATAGTTATTCGCCGGAATCGCTCGCTTGTTGACAAACCATGAGCCATCCTCGTCTTGGGTCCGCAAGAGATATTTCACGCCCTTTTGATACGCCGCGCTCGAAACCGAAACTCCGCCGCCTTCCCGAAGAGCGTACAGGGCCTGTCCGGTTGCGTAGGCATCGCTTCTCATTCCCGGGAGCTGTGCCCATCCG
>JAYVXG010000358.1:0-1660 GCA_043785475.1 Armatimonadota bacterium | reverse complement strand
GATGTCCAGTTTCTTAAGTAACAATTGGCTCATTATTGTTGGCTCGATCGTTGGACTTATCATTGCTTATCGACTTTGGACGGCAACTGAGTCTGGGGCCTATACGCGAGACGGACTTCTTTTACGCCTGCCGGTTGCGGGCAAGATCATCATTAAAAGTACCGTTTCCCGTTTCTCGCGAGTTCTAGGTACGTTGGTCTTCGGTGGAGTTTCGATTCTTGATGCCATCGAACTCTCAGGAGTGGCGTCGGGAAATCGAGTCTTCAAAAAGAGTGCTGACCAAGTTCGTTCGGACGTCCGCGAAGGCAAACAGATCGCCTCGGCCATGCGAGACGCCGGAGCATTTCCACCCGTCCTCACCCATATGGTCGCGGTTGGCGAAGAAACCGGCAACTTGCCCCAAATGCTCAAACGAGTTTCCGACTCTCTCGTTTTCGAAGTCGATAACGGCTTGCGCCGGGCAGTAGCTCTTGTCGAGCCAATCATCATCTTAGTTATGGGAGGGTTCGTGGCGTTTGTCGTCATTAGCGTCCTTCTCCCAATTCTCAATTCCTCTCAAAACATAAAGTGATCGAACATGAAAGCAAATCTCAAAACTAAATCCAGGCGCGGTTTTACGCTCGTCGAATTGATGGTGGTCGTCTTGATCATCGCGATTCTGGCGGCCCTTGTCGTCCCTAAGTTTCAGGACGCCAAGGAACGGGCAAATGACGGTGCCGCGCGATCTCAAATTGGTCGAATTTCGGCAATAATTCAACAATTTCGGCTCGATTGCGATCGATATCCAACGACCGAAGAAGGTCTGAACGCGCTCGTCTCGGCGCCCGCTGATGCGACTGGATGGCGAGGACCATACCTCGACCGCATTCCGCCTGACCCTTGGCAACAGGAATACGTTTATGTTAGCCCTGGCCTTAACGGGGAGGATAGCTTCCGACTATCGACAAACGGACGAGATAAGCAAGCGGGCACTGCCGACGATATCGCGAATACGGACCTTTAGAATCACCTGATGTCGCTGAGATTTGCTGGAAAACGGAGAGGATTCACGGTGATCGAAATGATTGCCGTGACGGTTATTATCGCCGTATTGGCGAGCTTGCTCGTCGGGCGGCTTCATAACACTCGGGAGGGAATCCGATTCCAACAGGGGATTCAGAGCATCGAATCTGCGGCCAACAAGGCTAAAAGTCAGGCGATCCAGTCTGGACAAACGTACGAGTTAACGTTCGATAACTCAACCCAAAGTTTGAAAGCGTCAGTGGTAGACGCAACCACAACTTCGACTGCAACCATTCCGTCGACAAAATTAACTTCGGCAGTCAAAAAGGAAACACCGACTTCAGATTCTGCTCTCGGAACGGGATGGACAGTCTCAGAAGTTCGATTGCCAAATGGGACGACGACGACCGAACTCAGCATTAAGTTCTACGCGGACGGCACAGCTGAAAGCAAATCGGTTGAATTTCATTCAGGCAACGCGCCCGTCTCGCTCATTGTTCAGCAAAACGGAAGCATTGAGGTCAAACGGGGCGCCCTTACCGATCAACGACCGCAAGAATGGGAGGCAGGCAACATTGAGCAACGCAACAATGGCTAAACGAAAACTGGGCTTCACCATGATTGAAGTTTTGGTTGCAACAGTCCTGCTCGGGCTTGG
>JAYVXG010000357.1:0-5689 GCA_043785475.1 Armatimonadota bacterium | reverse complement strand
CTACTCTCGTAAACGCGATCTTAGGATCAAATATTGCGATTACAAAACGTCCAAGTTGCTTATGCCCGTTTGGCAGTTGAGCCGTGATTGTTCCATCCATCGAGACTTCAATCTTCGTCGTTCCTGCCGGAGCGATTAGGCGTGGAATCAGGATTGCCCCGTCGGAAGCCATCATGCCCTGAGCGGTCGCCGTCAATTTTGCTTGTCGGCAATAGAGCAGTTGATTGTTCTTAGCGAATCGTAGGAAGCCATCCCCTTCCATGCGAACCATGAAGGTAGGCATCGATCCGGTTGCAAGGGTTGCAGCAATAAAGCTAGTAATCATGATTATCTCTTTAGGGTGTTGAGGACCCCGAGCATGTCGTCGGAGGTTTGAATCGCTTTCGAGTTGATCTCGTAGGCGCGCTGGGCACCGATCATTCGGACCATCTCTTCGACGACCGAAACGTTGGAGCCTTCGAGGTACCCCGAGGAAATTGTGCCTGCGCCACTGGTTCCGCCTGCGACCAGGTTAGGAGCACCGCTTGCTGCGCTTTCTACCCAAATGTTTTCTCCGGTGCGGGTGAGGCCAGCTGCATTCGCAAACATTGCGAGGTTGATTTGTTCAATCTTGGTTGGAGTCGAGCTGCTATTGAGCGTGGCTTCGACGGTTCCGTCTTGGCTGATTGAAATTTGAGTTGCGCCTTCGGGGATGGTAATTTGTGGGACCAATGGGTAGCCGCTGCTGTTGACCAAAAGTCCGGTTGCATCCTTCTTAAAGCTTCCGTCTCGCGTGTAGCCAAAACTGCCGTCCGGTTTGAGAACGCGGAAGAAGCCTTCGCCGACAATCATGAGGTCCAGGGAGTTTCCCGTGTTGGTTGAGGCACCTTGCGACAGATCGTTGGCAGTCGCAGAGACCATTGAACCAAGACCAAATTGGACACCAGTTGGTGTTTTGAAGTTTCCACCAACGGACGTACCGGCGGCCTGCACCGTTTGGTAAACCAAATCATGAAATTCGGCGCGTTGGTGCTTAAAACCTGTGGTGTTGACGTTCGCGAGGTTGTTGGCGATTACGTCCAGATTAAACTGTTGGGCAACCATTCCGGTTGCGGATGTATTTAACGATCTTAACATGGCGGCTATTCTTTTTTTGCCATCCTGTGCGGTTTGTTCAGCCTCGCATCCTGCTCAGCTAGTCATGGTTCCGGTTAGGGAACTAACGTCGATTTAAAATTTCGAAAAGTTTTCCGGTCATTTCGTCTTGGGTCTGGATCGACTTCTGACTCTGCTCGAACGAACGTTGAATTCTGATCATGTCAACCATTGCTTGGACGGGCTCAACATTACTGCTTTCGACCGCGGCGGTTGCCAGCGAGGCATTTTGAAGCGGCTTAGCATTGTTTGATGACCATAAATTGTTTCCGGCTTTTCGAAAGTCACCGTCGAAGATTCCGAGGGTTGCGACAGAGCTATTTCCTTGATGGACAACCCCTTGGGCATCAATTTCGATTCTTTCGGTTCCAGGGAGCGTGATCTTTTGACCTTGGTCGTCCAGCACCAACTGGCCCTGGTTTGTGACTAACTCGCGATCGGCGTTAACCGTGAACGACCCGTTTCGAGTGTAGGCGGTTGTTCCATTCTGCTGAATCGCGAACATTCCTTGCGGGGTTCGAATGGCGCAGTCGAGTGGGTTGCCCGTTGTTCTAATCGTGCCAACACTGTGGTCGATTGCGTTTGCAACACCTTCGGGTCCGTTGCCGAGGCTGCCGATGAGCTGTCCGCTGCCACCGTTGGCGTACAAATTCTTCACCATGACATCCGAAAATGCCAACGTGTCTGCCTTGTATCCATCGGTGCCGGAGTTGGCAAGATTGTTCGAAATGACGTCCATCCACTGGGTGGTTGTCATCATTCCTCTTGCTCCGGTGTATATTCCTCGGTTCATCCCACAATAGGCATCGGCAGGTATTTGTGCGAGCTTAGGGCGCAAACTTTGCATTCTACTTTAGGTTTTGAATATTTTCGTTTAGCTTCAAATCAGGGATGCTTCTCGAAGATGTTCTAGATCGGGATTTTTGCGCATCGAATGCGCAATATTAAGGACAGAAGTACTGGAAAGAAAATAAGGTTATTGTGAAAGTCACTTACAAACATACAGATCACCCCCATATCGAAGATCGCAAGAAAAAAGGACCGGTCAAGGTCGACCAAAAGAAAAAGGACCTTAACAGTCGCATCGCCATTGCATTGACCAACGGGGTTGGGACGATGTGGTGCGCCTATGCATTTGGTGCGTTGGCCTTGGTCGCCTTGCCCCAGGCGATTCACGATGGGTTGCTTCCGCTCGTTCAGTGGGTCAGTCAGACTTTCATTCAATTGGTCATGCTTTCGATCATCATGGTTGGTCAGAACGTTTTGGGGGAGGCGTCTGACAAGCGCGCCGAAGCGACCTACAAGGATGCAGAAGCGACTTTTCATGAGGCATGCGAAATCCAGATGCACCTTAAGGAACAAGACACGGCCATCAACGCAATCCTTGATCGAATTGAGAAAATGGAAGCGAACCTCACGAAGAAGTCTCTTACTGATTGATTGGGGGCGGTTCGCCTGCTTGGGACCTTCTTTACTGAACCTGCTGAGATACGAAGCCAGAATCGCCCAATAGCGCTCTGATTCTCGCCTCGACAGTTGGGTGGCTGCTCATTAGATCCTGGTGCTCTTTGACGAGCTTGAGAGGGTTGACGATATACATGTGCTGAGTGGCTCGATTTGCCGATTCCAGCACGTCGGTGTCCTCCGAAATTTTTCGCAGAGCACTCGCTAGCCCTTCGGGATACCGAGTCATTTCGGCGGCACTGGCGTCGGCAAGAAACTCGCGCTTTCGGCTTACTGCCATTTCGAGCATCCAGCCAGTTAGGGGAGCGACCAGAGCCAGAAGTATTCCCAGAACTAGGAAAATTATGCCGAGCGGACCATTGTTGCTGTCACTATCGTTGGACCGCGAACGTCCACCCCAAAATCCCCATCGAAGCTGAGTTTGCAAGAAATCGGCGAGCAAGCCAATCAGTCCAACCATCGTGGCAACTGTAGTCATATACCGAATGTCATAGTTCCGAATGTGCGACAGTTCGTGAGCCATGACACCCTGCAACTCGTCACGATTGAGTTTGGAAAGCAGTCCAGTCGTGACGCAAACGATGCCGGTTTGGGGAGTCTGACCGGTGGCAAACGCGTTTGGCGCGTCATCTTCGATGACGTAAACCTTTGGCATAGGTAGCCCGGAGGCGATTGCCATCTCTTCCACCACGTTGCGCAACACTTGGTCTTCTTGGGCGGTCGCTTCTCGACTCCCAGATATTCCCAGCACGATGTTGGTGCCCCACAGTTTTGAAACCACCGAGCAAAGGAGCCCTAAGCCGAACGCACCAGCGGCCCCAAATATCCAATATCGAGGGTGCCAAAGCCCAACTATTGTCGCTCCGAGGGCCATGATGAGCAGCATCATGCCGCAAACGAGCAGAAAACTGCCTCGCTTGTTTGCATCTATTTGCTCTCGAAGGGTTTTCCGCATCTCCCGACTAAAGGTTACGCCATTGAGGCCGGCAAAGATTCACTTCTGGTGGAGGTCCAGTTTTTCCTCCGTACTTTGAAGCAATCAAAAAGTTAAATATCAGGAAAGGGCTTTGTTGAGGATTGCGGCGAGGCGAGCGCCCGCAAGTACGGCCTGCTTCCGGCATGTCGCTGTATGCTGGAAAAGATACTGCATGTCCGGGCGGTCGTTCGGTTTCAGGTTGCCGTATACGACTCGGTCTGCCATTCTCGCTCCAGCCTTAATCCAGTTCATCGGGTCGAGGTCTTTTACCGCGTCAGACGCAGGGATCAGGTTGGAATCGGTCGTCCATCGGGCCGACACTTTCTCGACGTTTGGGTCCTTGCCTTTTTCTCGTTCTTCGCCGATTGCTCGGCCAATACCACCATCCCAAAAACTGTGGAGGTTCGTCGGTTTGTCCCCATCGGGTGAGGTAATTTTGAACTTATTGCCGCCTGCATCGCCGTTCGGATTGAATTCGTAACTGCTGACGCAGTGGAGAGGCTGGTGTAGATCGCCAACCACATGCTCGATCCAATACACCCACCAGCAGGCCATTTTTGCGTCTGAGAGCCCTTTGCCGTTCAACTTGGAAAGTTCGGAGATGGCAAGATTGAGCGCGGCTACTGCATTGGACGGGTCAATTTCGGGCGTTTTTCCTGTGAACCGAACGGGCACGTCATAGTAGTGCCACGTTTTACAACGCACTCCCTCCCGTCCTATTGATGCGATGTTTGCATTGAACCGTGAATTCATCGCCGGGATAATGTCCTCGTAAATCGTCTCGGTTTTGCCTTTCATGTAATCGCAGAAAGTTGAAGATGAGCGAAAGGAGTCTCGGACGTCTCCACCGACGACCCGGAACGACGTCTCGCCTGCATCTAATATCTTGGCCAGCTTGGCTTTAGCGGTTGAGGAAAGCTTCGTCCAGGCAATATCAGCAATTTGCTTGTGACCATCGCCGCCCCACGCAAATAACGCCGAAGGGACCAGAATAACCAAGAAAGGAAGAACACGCATGAACAGATTATGAAACGAACGGGTTAACAAAATGTTTTGTTTGTACTGAGGCTGGACTCTGTGCGAAAGAACAATATCGCGGGTTAATCCACCGTAAGTGATGAGATAAGGTCGTCAACTTCGCTCATGGCGCGGTCGCCGCTTGGTCCGATCGTCCGGAGGGTCAAACTAGACATTCCCGACATCAATTCTCGCGTACGACGAGCAATTCGCATTGCCAAGCCAGGCTCCCCTGAAGCCTTAGCAACTTTGCTCAGCTCTAGCAAGGCGCTCGCATGACCAGCCGTAGATTCACAATGGAGGTAGAGTCGTGCGCTTTCACGCAGGGCCTGGTTTGCGTCTTCAAATTGGCCCAGTGCCAGTTGGCTTCGTCCAATCCCGCGAAGGGATGTCGCCTCACCCAATCGCTCTCGAAGGCGTCGACGAATGGCGAGAGCTTCGAAATGAATTTCGAGGGCTTCGTTGTGGCGATTTTTGGTAGTGAGGAGATCGGCAAGGTACGTTTGGCAAATGGCCAACGCCATCTCGTCTTCGAGAATTCTCGCTTCTTCGATGCCCCGGCGATAGCCCTTTTCGGCTTCGTCCTTATCTCCCATTTCATCCAAAATTCGGGCGAATCGAACAAGAATAAATGCAGATCGCCGAGATTTTTTGTCAGACAGTTCCCCAACGGCGGCCCTCATTGCTTCGCGAGCTTCATCCAGACGGTCGCTACGAGCATATATGAGAGCCAAAATGCACACAGCATTTGCGCAGGCATGCCAGTCGTCAATTTGGCGGGCAAAGTCAACTGCCTTTTGGGCAAGTTCTTCTGCCTCATTAAGATTTTCAAGTTGAAATGCAATTTCCGCTGCCACCAGAGATGCATCGACCAAATCATCGGTTCCACCTGATTTAGCGGCTAGTTCGACTGCTTCGATTGCGAAGCTCCGTCCATTTTGCGGCTTGTAGGCATGGGAATAGATTCTGGCGAATAGGGTTAAGGCGCGAATCCGCACTGGCCCTCCTCTGAGTTCGGGAAGAACCGGAATGAGGAGTTCCTTGGCTCCGTACGAGTTTCCAACGCTTAGGTTGAGCTCCGCCAACACCACCTTTGCC
>JAYVXG010000356.1:0-5689 GCA_043785475.1 Armatimonadota bacterium | reverse complement strand
GCTTTTGTACGAGATCAGGTCGGTATGACCCCAATTGAAATCTTTTTGCTGCGGGTTTGTCTTCGTCACTGGTTTTGCCGCTGAAAACAGCTCGTTGGTGACGTATATATCCGCGGACTTACCAAACGATTCCATCGTAAAGGTCATTCGGTCAGCACCCTTGGCTTTTGTAAGCCGCCGGATCAAGACATCGTCGGAGATCGCCAACTTCCCTTCGCCTTTCGCGTCCAAAACATAAATCCCGTCCTTTTTGGTTTGGGTGTCAAACGCATCGAAGTGGAGTGGATAAGCCAATTTTGGTGCGTCCTCGTACGGAGTCGTGTTCAGAAATCGGTACCGAATTTTGTCTTTTCGTCCATTGGTCAAGCGTCTCATAGCCCCGGTTCGAGGATTCCCAAGCCATACATCGTACTGGTCATGGATGATCACGCCTTCGTCATTGTCGAGCCAAATCGGCGAGGCGGCCGGAGGCTTCACGGGCACGGTATGGTCGTCCAGTTCGTTTTCGAAGTTCGCAAAACCGTCCGGATGCAAAGCCCTTGCCCGCTTGTCCTGAAGGTCATAAATCCACCACAGTTTTTCGGAGTAGTAAGCGAAATACCGCATTGATTCGCTTGGGATAGCACCAAATTGATCCTTATGGACGGCTTCGATTTTCCCCCCCGTCTTGAGGTTGGTCACCCAAACATCCGAGTACGCAATGCCGTTCGTGACCGCACTGGTGTATGGAGAACCATCAATGATTAGCGCAGAATTCAAATCCTTCGACAGGTAAGTGACAACGTCAAACCCTGGGACTTCTGAGCCCTTGCCGGGCGAAATCCGTTTCAGTGTGTTCGTGCTCGGATCCCACACCATTGCCACTCCTCGCGACTTATCTTGAGGGAGAGTTCGCCTTTGCAATGGCATTACTCGGACGTCTTTCGTGTTCCAAATTTCAACGCCAGCTTTGTCCTTTGGGTTCGATGGCTTAGGCTTATCAGCCCACGGCTGTAAGCTAAGAATGATCTTCGAACCATCTTCCGAGGGGGAACCTCGCAGACCTTCATTAATCCTCATTCCGGCGGGAAAGCCTTCGAATTTGTTTGGATCAAGCTCTTGGCGATAAATGCTTGAATCGAACCCCGCTACCCGCCAAACCCGGTGGTTATTCCCTTCCTTCTTCTCGTCAGCTCGGGCGATGGTCACCGCCAGTACATCGGCCTTCTTAGCCCAAGTAAACGAAACAACTTCGTCCTTACCGCTGTACAAGGGGTGAATGACTCCAGTACGAACGTCCAGGACTTCAAACGCTTGGTAGCCCGTGCCCGAGTTGATATGGATCGCAATCATCGTCTCCTTCTCATTTAGGCCGTACGTTTGAACGTTTGAAACAACGGTTGGCTCGCCTCCGGCTGGATTAAATAGGAGTAAATCGTTGCCACCGGGTCCAGGTACCGCCTTAGGGCGAATCGCGACCATCATTTCTTGATCTTTCAAAAATTCGAAGTTTGCGATGTCGTCAGCGGTGCGTTCGTCGCCTGTTTCAAGGTTCCTAATCCCCAGCTTGGTAGGGCTTGGCTTTTTCAATTCCGTGTTCTTATCGATTTCGGCCTTGGGCAGCGAATAGATGTATCCCGCCCACTTTGAATTATCCGAGATTGCGGGTCGAGACGCATTTGGAAGCAAGGACTTTTCCGGACCGTCGATTTTTCTCGCAACCGCGTATCCATCTCCATCGACTTTTGTGACGGTATAAACCAATGACCGTCCGTCGTTCGAAATGACAACTTGGCCGAGCCGCTCCCACAGCTTAAAGTCTTCGGTGGTCAAGTTCCGCTTTGTGAATTTTACTTCTTGCTTCGCCGGAGGCGGCGCCGTCTTATTCGGGTCTTGGGCGTAGATTCCACTGCTATAGACGCAGGCAAAAGCAAGGAGGGCAAACGCTCGGGTGCGAGTCATGCGCGAAGTTTAACCTATGGAGTCGGCACCAGGTATTGGTGGATTGAGAAAAGAGGTGACGACATCGGTCCCATGGAGCGGCTCGCTGGATAAAGATCGGGCCGAGGTTTAAACATTCGTGTTGAGCACCTGATTCCTTGGAGAGTAGCAATGAAACCAGAAGAATTGGAGATTCAAAACTATGCTTCAAAAAATTCTTTGTTAATCGGCCGGTCCATAATAACGAGTATCGCGAATAACCTATTGTGGAGTCAATTCAAATCACCGAAGCGGTGCAATCAGACCTCGTTCCGAAGGTGACGCTGGCGAAGAATAAGGTCGATCCGCTCAATGCTCTTTTCGAAGAGCATTTTGGTGCCATCTATCATTATCTCTCTCGCCGACTGTCGAATGTCGATGATGCGAAGGACGTCGCGGCGGAAACGTTTGCGGCGGCTGTTGTCAGGCAATGCCCACGCGGCGTTGCTCCCCGATGTTGGCTCTACGGAATCGCACGTCGCAAGCTCGCCGATGCCTTTCGAAAGCGTCGACGACATGAAATCCTAGACCCGAACATGGCCGATCCTTCCAATCTCGAAGCATCGCTCGCCCTTCGTCGGTCCATCGAGGCGTTGCCTCACAATCAGCGCGACGCCTTTCTGCTTCAAGCCCTCGAAGACCTTTCGGTGGAGGAGATTGCCCACGTCATGCGGCGATCTCGAACCAGCGTCAAGGCACTTCTGCAACGCGCCCGGGAAACCCTGCGCCATGATCACAACGACTTTCTCACGGTACAAGATGCAAGAAAATAACCTCATTCATCAGGCCTTTCCTGGCTCGGACGGCAACGATTCAATTCGACAAGATGTCCTCAATCAAGCGACGAATCTCCGCACTCGACACCAACACAAAACTCGAACGAAGCGAGCAATCGTCGGTTCAGTCGCGACGGTCACGGTCGTATTGGGGGCAGTTGTGGTTGGTCCTCCTGCTTACGCGCATTACCGAATTCAACGCATTGCAGGGTCGATGGATGATTGCCAGTCGGCGATATTGACAAGTTTCGTCGTTGGTCAAGATGGATCTTCAAAATCGGACCACACGATCTATTACTCAAAAGGCAAGTGGCGAATAGAGCGCAATCGTTCAGTCCACGTGTATTCAAGACCAACCCTCTGGATTTACCAAGCTTCGCTAAACCAGTTGACGAAGCAACTTGAGCCCGATGGCCCATTTGCTTACAATTCTTCAGGCTTGTCGATACGGGCAATGCTCGCGGATGAATCTCGGTTTCAATGGCATAACAAAACAACCGTTAGTTCTGGCACGCTTGACGGCAAACCCTGCGAGATTCTCGTTGTCGAAGAACACAACTTTCCAAGTAGATCGGTGATTTATGCTGACCCGAACACTCATATGCCTATCGAGATGACGGAGGAAAATGTGAAGGGAGGCAAATGGGTTGTGGACGGATACTCAACGTTCAAAATCAATCCAAAGATTGATCCAAAACTATTTGAACCGAATTTCCCATCATCCTCTAAGGTTATCGACATGGACCATTTAAGAGATGATTGGGCAAAGAAATTGGAGAAGCCGCTAGGCGAAATTCACAGCAAGACAGGCAAGATCGTGATAAGGGACATTTCCGTCAATTCGAGAGGACACATCTTTGTTGTCTTCACCGATGGAGAGACCGTGGCAAACCGCGACGCCTACGCTCGCTCAATGAGACAGAACAGGCTCCAGAGCCACTATCATCGCGATCCTGATTGGGATGTTAGAACTACTGCGGGAACTGAATATTTCCGAGCTGATAATTTTCAGCCGTACATAAACCGGGTCAACCATCACGGTTCGGAATACATTTCTCTTCACGACGGGCAAGTTTTACAAGGCACATGGTTGATCCCAAGTAGATCCAATTCTGTGCCGACCGGATTGCTGAAGCTCAGTTGTACGATGCCATGGACCGAGGAAGTCTCTACGGTATGGGAGACTCGCATTTTGAAAGCTGACTGTAAGATGATCCCAGAATGGATGTTGGTATGTGCGTCCGGACCAAGGAATTCGGAGGATGTTCTCAAAGCGGAAAAGAATTTGCCACAGAAAGGCGAAATGATGCCAACCGCGCCAAAAGGGTCACCCAACATACATGCTAAATCGCGGGGAAGCCAGTAATAAGTCTTAGTGGTCGCCCTTGTATACGGCAAAGATTTGGAGTGAAGGATGGCAGGCGGGCTACAAGCTCTCTGTAACTCCACTCGCAAGACGTAAGTTCTATTTTACCGGGGCATTAATACTTGTCATAGGCGTCGGGGCTCGGTCAGGCAAAGCGATGGCCGTTGCAACCACAGTCCAGAACAGCGCGAACGCTAAGACGAAAACGTAAATAAAACCAAAAATCCCGAGCTTTAAGAAAGTCTTAAGATAGCCCTGCTGATTGTTCCGAACGAGGGCAATCGGCAAGTAGGCCACCACCCAGAGAAAGGCTGCCCCACGCAGAATGCTCGAAATCAAGAAATGGGGCGGTAGAAGCGAAGCGAACGTTACCACCATGAAGATGAACGAGTAATAGTGCAGTGTGAACACCAAGTGCTCGACATAGAACCGTTTTCGGCGAATATAGAGCAAGGCAAATATTCCTGCAACGACCGGCATCAAAATGAATGTCGTGGTCGGCAGCCGTGAAATGAACTGATCCTTTACTGCAGACTTACTCATTGCACTCGGCGTGCCCAACTTTTTCCTAAATAGATTATCGAGCGATGACTCGACTTGGGGAAGGTCTTTTTGAACCTTCGGAGGATCCACGGTAAAATTGAAATCGGACTTTTGTTCGCCGTACAAAGTCCCCCGTATAGACAATGCTAAGAAGCAGAAAGCACTGAGCGTGACGTACAGCTTGAGCGGCGTAATGTATCGAATCCGCTTTCCCGCCACCCACTCCTGGGTCAAGAATCCCGGCTTTCGGAACAACGGAACTAGGGTCCGAACAACTTTGGAGTCAAGGTGCAGGACCTCGTCCATGAATTCATGGAGAAACTGTCCAAGGCCGTGATTGTGACTCGTGTTGTGCTGCCCGCAATTGGGACAGTAATTGGTGTCGATCGCTAAGCCGCAATTGAGGCACTGAGTCCCGCGAGACTGCTCACGGCGTTTTCGATTTGGCTCAGCTTCCGGGTTGATCTCCGACACCACCCAATACTATCTAGTTCCCGTGAGGTTGCGCCAGCTTTTCCACGTACTTTGCAATAACATCGTATTCAACATTGACCGCCGACCCGGGCACAAGTGAACCTAAATTGGTGTTCGCCAGCGTGTGGGGAATGATCCAAACATTGAACTCGTCGCCCACCGGCTCTACCACGGTTAGTGAGACGCCGTTGAGGGTGATCGAACCTTTTTCGATAATGTATTGGGCTGACGGAATCCGGAATCGAAACACGATCGAATTACCCAAAGGAGTGATCGAAACGACCGAGCCCACGCCGTCCACATGCCCCTGCACGATGTGTCCCCCAAACCGATCGGTCGCCAGCATTGCCCTTTCCAAGTTCACATTGTCGCCTGCCCTAACCCCAGAAAATGACGACCTCGCAATCGTCTCTGATGACAGTTCGAAGGTCAATTTAGAGTAGACCGCCTTAATAAGCGTAAGGCAAACCCCGTCAATTGCGATAGATTCGCCGATCTTTAATCCGGCAATATCCAGATGCCCAGCATCCACCACCAGCGTCCCCGCTTCCAGTGAAACAACTCTTCCGAC
>JAYVXG010000355.1:0-1662 GCA_043785475.1 Armatimonadota bacterium | reverse complement strand
TCTCACGCACGAGAACAATGTCTCTGGCAGGGTACGAGCACAATTCCAACCAAACCCATCCAACTGTTATCTTACAGGCTGGGTTAAATCTCGGAGATTCCCGAGCCTCGGTGTGGCCTGCATACCCGACAATCTGCGGAGCTGCGAGGATATGCAGGTAGTAGTCATCGTTCACCAATCCCCTCTAGTTTACAGCGGTTTGCCATGTTCGAGGGCGGAAAAAAGTGACAGGAAATATCGCTATTGACTCGCCGTCAAGGTGTCTGGAAAGGCCGAAGGAATTGGCTTGATTTTGTGCTTGACCAGCACCGCATTGTAAGTGGCCAACTCTTTGCCGTTGATAAGTTTCCAATTCGCGGTCACCGTCTTGAGATCGACTCCGGCGGCCCTTGCGTTCTTAACCAGCACTTCGTTTGGAGCCATATCGCCAGTATCCATGTTGCCCAAATGGCGCATGATCGAGCTCATCACTCCCGCAAACGTTGGTGAGGGAGGGCCACCCCCAGTGGGAGGGAACCCGCCCCCAAATCGACGACCGCTACCGCCCGATCCGCCGATCAGCGCAAGCTTTCCATCAAAGTTCGAAGTAGCGTCTGCCACTTCCGCAACTGGATCGGTGCTTTGAATATCGGCCAACATGCCTCTAATTTTCGCGACCGCGTTAAATCCGTCCCAAGCGTCTCGAGCACCAAAGTACAGCGACGATTGAATGTCTGTTTGCTTCTTCACATCGGAAGCCGAAGCTGGGGAGCGAGGGTCATTTTTGACGAGAACGGTCTGGCGCATCGAGCGACCGTCAACCATCAACTTGATTGTGTAGGTGCCGGGGGCAACCAGAGGACCTTCTGGCGAGACAGGAGTCTCGCCTGGATTGGCGTTGATTTCGTAACTGTGGCTAAATGCCTTCGGATTATCGTATCGTAGGTTCCAATTGATCCGATTTGTGCCCGCAGTCATTGGCATCGGCATGGGTCGTTCAATCCAAAAATCAGGAATTGGTTGCAGGCCGTCGGTGGACGGGGGAATCGGGTCGCTCGACATATGGCGAACCACTCGTCCCAATGAATCACTGACTTCCAGGCTGACGTTTGCGGCATTTGAACCGAGATAGTAGGTGATAATTGCGCCCACCGGTGGGTTTAACGCATGCGGAACCTCGGGCGGGTATGGCGTATCGTCATTCACATTACGACGAACTCGAATCGCATCGGCGACTTTAAAGAGGTGGGCATTTTCGGCGCCTAATCCCGGCGTCAATTCTCGCAAGGGCGAGATATCGTCCAGAATCCAGAAGCTCCGACCGTAGGTCCCGACGACCAGGTCATCCCCCTTCACAACCATGTCTCGATAGGAGGTTGTGGGCGCATTCAGCGTCAAGGCTTGCCAGTCGTCGCCATCATTCGTAGAAAAATACACCGAGCTTTCAGTTCCGGCGAAGATAAGGCCCGTCTTCTTGGTGTCAGCACGAATAACCCGGGCGAAACTTCCGCCTGCCTGGTCGCCGGGCATGCCTTTGATAATCTGGGTCCACGTCTTGCCGAAGTCATTCGTTCGGTAAAAATGGGGCGTCATATCGCCGGTTGAATGGGTGTCTATGGCTACGTAGGCAGTTCCGACATTCTGGTGCGATGCATCGATGGCGGAAATGTCGGCCCTGGTTGG
>JAYVXG010000354.1:0-5698 GCA_043785475.1 Armatimonadota bacterium | reverse complement strand
GGTTTGCTTTGACTGCGGTTTCGACGGTCTTTTCGTCGGTCAAACCCTTGAATACGGAGACGACCATTCCATTTTTTACGAGAATCAAAGCTGGAATCGTAATAATCTTGAATTTTGACCACGTTTGTTTGTCATCAAACGCGACTGGGTTTTCGAAGGGATTCTTCTTGAGGAAGTTCTCCAGAATGGTTCGCTTCTCATCAATGCTAATCGAAAGAACTTCGAATCCTTTTGATTGGTATGTGCTTCGGATTTTGTCGATTTTTGGTTTGAGGGCCAAACATGGTTTGCACCACGTCGCCCAGTAGTCGAGCAAGATTAGCTTGCCCTTGAATGCCTCAGAATCCCAGGTCTTGCCGCTTTGGTCCTTCAGACCGATTGGTGGCAAAGACATGGGCAATTCTAGTGGAACATAGAGATCTGGGTTCTTTTTGAATTCTCCAACTTCTTGCTTATTGCAGAAGTAGTATGATTTGCCTTTGTACAGAGCCCCGGCAGCGGGTTTTTCCATGCCCATGGGGCTACCCTTGGCAGTGCAGACGGAACACTCGGCCTCTTTTGGCAAATCTCTTTTGAGAAGATCTTGGGGTTTGTCTTGGAAACCCAAGACCATAGTTGCGAAAAGTGTGAGAGCTATCATGTTATTATTGTGCCCTCAAAATCCCCAGCTGATGCTGATTCCGGGGTGTTTGAACCATATCCACATTAGACTTACGTTGAAATCGTTGCCTTTGTACGTCATGAGCAGGTGGCTTTTTCTTCCATCATTCATGAACATGGCATCCCACTTGGGCGAAATGCCGACGTTGGCACCAAACGGAAAGTTGATCTTATGGTCAAATTCGGAGTAATTGATGCTGAAGTACGGTGCAGCTTTTAGCTCCGAATACCCTTTCGCGAACGTCAAAAAGTAGGCATGGGGCCCGGGAGGGGTGCCGATTCGGTCGCTTGAAGTACCAAAGTTGATCATTGGCCTCTTTTCGGTTTCAGTGGTCAAGATATAGTTGCCAATGAAGCCTACTTCGTGGGCATTTGGGTTCCATTCAAAACCTGCTTGAAGGCGCGGCGAAAATCGGTAAGTGCCGGTAAATCTGTATCGTGGTCGCGGCAAATCAACATCCACAAACCGTGACGAAAATGTCCATTTCTTATTAATCTCCCCCGAACCGAGGAAGCCACCCTCACCGGGTCAGCCAGTTCACGTGGGAACTTGAATTGGGGGCTTTGCAGTTGCACCCTGGTCTTGAGCAAAGCTCCCTGCACCAAGTACCATCAGTGAGACAACCATGAAAGGCTTTAGATTTGTGATGCCAGGTTCCCGTTGAAAATGCCCCATTGGCGAATCAATATTACCTTTTATAGGGTCGGCTCGGTCACGCACTAAGCTTGATTGACTCCTTAAGTTCTGCATGAGTAGCAAGGCTCCGCAATACGAAGATTTTGGAGTATTAAGCCATAACTCTGTGATCTATCCAGTGATTTGGAGTAGAGACGGTAACAGGTCGCTACAAAAATCATGGAATCTATTACTCAAACTCCCGAACAAGACGCTAATGTTTTGACTTCACCGGAAGAGGCTCAAGGCCCAGGCACCTTTGCAAAAATCGGCAAAGTGGCTCTCGCCGCTGCTGGTATCGCTGCTGCCGCCGCAACCTTTTACAAAGTTATCCGCCCGTGGCATCTAACTTGGGGCGCGACCGATGAAGAAGTGGAGGGAGCGTTGCCAGGTGACGATCTTATCCCGAATGCATCGACCATCACCCATGCGATCACTATAGATGCTCCGCTGGACTGCGTTTGGCCATGGCTTGCTGAGTTGGGGCAGAACAAAGGAAATGTTTACCGCTACACATGGCTTGAGAAGGTTCTGGGGGAAGGCGATAGTCCTAGTGGAGAGCATCCTCAGTGGCAGGACTTGAAGATCGGCGACTCTTTGCAGATTCACACAAATTACCCACCGGCACCGGTGGTTGATATTCAGAATAAGGAGCACATGGTTTTAGGTCTCTCGCTTGGCGGAGAGAAGGCCGTAACTTGGTCGTTTGTGTTGCACGGTTTCCACGGTAAAACTGAGGAAGCCTCCGATTCGGGAGAACACACTCGACTGATTGTTCGATTCCGAGAGCCAGCAAAGAGCGGCATTGGCAAGGCAATCGGAATTGTTGCGACCGAGCCCGTTCAATTTGTCATTGAGCGTAAGATGATGCTTACGATTAAGAAGATGGCTGAAGAATTGCATCAATCCAAGCTTAAAGAATTGGCTTGAGCCAATTCCATGATCTCAGGGATTTTAAGCAGAATCCCTGAGATTCAGGTTTTGCCATCAAGACGAGGTGTACGACTTCGGCATAGGCAACATAGAGTTCAAGGCAGATGACTTCACCATTCTCCCCAGCGGTCGACTCGAGGTGAACAAAAGTTGATCCGGGCCATCATTAAACTCCGGAGTGGTCCAACCACCGTATCGGTTTGGGGGAGTGAATAGTCAGCAGATGATGCTCCTAAGCTGATCAACGTAGCAAAGTTTGGTTAAAGATATGCAAATATGAGAATAATCCTTATGAAGCGACGTGAATTTCTCAAAGCCGGATTGCTGTCTGGCGCGGCCGCCCTCGCAAGCCCACTCTTGGCCGAGGGCCAAGACCAGTATCAAGCTCCGAAACCGTCGGACCTCGATGAGGCGACAATCGCTGACTTGCAGAAAGCAATGGCTTCGGGCAAAGAAACCGCCCACTCGATCACAGAAAAATATCTCGCTCGTATCGAAGAGATTGATCGAAATGGTCCAACAATGCGCTCGGTTATCGAAACGAATACCGGGGCGCTCGCTCATGCTGATCGTTTGGACAAGCTGCGCGCCGACGGCGTGGTCCGTGGTCCTCTGCATGGAATTCCGATCCTCATCAAGGATAACATTGAGACAGGCGACAAGATGATGACAACCGCGGGTTCGTTGGCCTTGTTGGGCAATATAGCCGCCCATGACGCGCACATTGTGGCGAAGATGCGCAAGGCCGGGGCGATCATTTTGGGTAAGACGAATCTCAGTGAGTGGGCGAATTTCCGCTCAACTCACTCCTCAAGTGGATGGAGTGGTCGGGGCGGACAAACTCGAAACCCCTACGCGCTCGATCGCAACCCATGTGGAAGCAGCTCTGGATCGGGGGTTGCGACCTCCGCGAATCTCTGTGCGGTGTCGGTTGGTTCTGAGACGGACGGCTCGATTGTATGTCCGTCTTCGAATAACGGCTTAGTAGGCATCAAACCGACGCTTGGACTCGTGTCTCGGTCGGGAATAATTCCTCTTTCGCACAGCCAAGATACGGCTGGGCCAATGGCGAGGACCGTACGAGATGCGGCGATCTTACTGGGCGTTCTGGCGGGAGCCGATCCGGAGGACTCTGCCACCAAAGGATTTAAGGGCTTGTCTGACTACACAAAGTTTTTGGACTCCGGCGGACTCAAAGGAGCTCGGATCGGCATCGCTCGCAAATTTTTTGGGTTCAATGACCGGGTTGACGTCCTGATGCACAACGCGATTCAGACGATGAAGGATTTGGGCGCAATTATAGTTGACCCCACCGACCTTCCTACGCACGGAAAGTACGACGATACCGAAACTGAGGTGCTGCTTTACGATTTCAAAAACGACATCAATAAGTATCTGGCGGCTCGTCATCTCGAGGCAAAGTCTCTTGCTGACCTCATCAAAATAAATGAGAAGCTGAAGGATACGGAGCTGCAGTTTTTTGGCCAGGAGCTGTTTGTTCAAGCTCAGGCCAAGGGGCCATTGACCGAGAAAAAGTACATCGATGCTCTAGCGAAGAACCACCGAATGTCCCGAACCGAAGGCATCGACGCCGTTATGGATAAGCATAAATTGGACGCCATTTTTGCCCCGACTGGCGGCCCGGCTTGGACCACCGACTTGGTGAATGGCGACCACTTCTCGGGCGGAAGTTCGACTCCCGCAGCGGTTGCGGGTTACCCAGCGATTACTTTGCCTGCCGGTTACATACGAGGGTTACCTGTAGGATTGACGTTGTTCGGACGAGCCTGGAGCGAACCGACGCTGATCAAGTTGGCGTACTCGTTTGAGCAAGCGACGAAGTTTCGACAAGCTCCGAAGTTCTTGCAGACAGCGGAACTTCGAGCGTAAACAACTGTTGAATTGGGCAATGAACGAGAAATAAAAATTCCCCAAGTGGTTTATGGCTTGATCTCGGGACTATTGCTCGGGTTGATTACTACTGCAATTTTGTCGATCCCGCTTGCCTACGTCACGGGTTTCTCCAATGACTACCGAGCATATAGAAATTTTCCAAAGATTGTCCTCGCGATTGGATGCTGTGTTGTTCCCGTATTCATGTTTCTCTTGGGTCGAGAATTCAGCCAGGATTAGTTTTTAAAGTGGACAAATTTGGTTTAAAATTACTTTGGCTTCTCCCTGCTTCTTGTCTTCCTTCGCTTTCGCAAATCCCCGGTAACATCATTTCATGGATCTCGGAATAAGCGAAAAAGTTGCGCTGGTTGCGGCGGGGAGCAAAGGTATCGGCTTGGCGGCGGCAAAAATGCTCGCCGAAGAAGGGTGCAAAGTTTCGATTTGCGGACGTCATCAGGAGTCGTTGGATACCGCCATAAACACAATCGGACACGGAGCGATAGGCATCGTCTGCGACGTCAGTTCCTCCTCAGATATTAACCATTGGATACAAGAATCACGGTCAAAACTTGGACCAATCGGTATTCTTGTAACCAATACAGGCGGACCTCCAGCCGGTTCATGGCAGACGATCACCGACGAGCAGTGGCAGTCTGGCTTTGATTCGACGCTTATGAATGTGGTGAGAATGGTTCGTGCCGTTACCCCTGAAATGAAAGAGAGAGGGTGGGGACGAATCGTCCATAACACCTCACTCGTTGCCAAAGAACCAAATGCCCTGCTGCCTATTTCGAGCACGATCAGGGCCGGACTGATGGCCCTCACGAGGCTCCAAGCCCTTGAACTCGCCCCGTTCGGAATAACCGTTAATGGCGTTCTTCCCGGCCATACGCTCACCGACCGGCAACTTCATCTCGCGGATATTCGCGCGAAACGAGATGGAATCACTCCCGAGGAAGCATTAATGTTGCAAGCAAGTGAAGTTCCGATGAAGCGGCTTGGAAAGCCTGAAGAAATCGCGGCTGCGATCGCGTTTTTTTGTAGTCAACCCGGTGCCTATATCACAGGAACGAGCCTCCTCGTCGATGGTGGAATGACAAAAGGGTTGGGATAGGAAAATTAGCCTCAGGTTTCTAGTTTCGAGCAGCAAGCTTTGACCGGGTAAGAATGATTAATGGAGAAGTAGAGAGATGATTTCGTTAATTGCGGTTGCCGTGATAGCATCAAGTACAAAAGGAACCGTTGTTATGATCCACGGTGCTGGCGGTGGGGGTTGGGAGTACGACAAGTGGCGACCTGTCTTTGAAAAGGCGGGTTGGACAGTCGTTGCCAAGGACCTTGTCCCGACCAATAATCGGTACGAATCGACCCAGTTTGACGACTACGTGTCGCAAGTTGTGAGTTGGACGCCGAAGCACGGTCGCGTTTACTATATCGGCGCAAGCATGGGCGGGCTTTTGGCGCTCAAAGCCCAAGAGCAAAGGCCGGTAACGGGAATTGTGCTGGTCATCAGCGTCGCTCCCCTCGAAGTGCCTA
>JAYVXG010000353.1:0-5698 GCA_043785475.1 Armatimonadota bacterium | reverse complement strand
AGTTTCTGGTTCTTTTAATCGTGGTTCGAATCCACGGCGGGCAGCTTAGATATTTGAACCTAGATACAGGTTTACCCCGCGATGGATTCGAACCCGGAAACTCGAATGGATAAGGGTCGATCACCGGATGCCATGGTGCGAAGCCGCTCGACGTCACAAACGGTGAGTTCCCGAACAATTTTTTTGTAGTTAAACACAATTTTTCCTCGGGTACGAAAAGCGACGCAGGGGAGTTACTGGGCAGATCTCCTACAAATTTTGAAGTAAGGCGAACTGTTCAGCACTCTCAAAAAGCCTTGATCGTGAATGCCCATTCACGCAAAGATTCATGACCATTTCAGCCAGGCCGTTCGATCCTCGGGACATAAGGCTATCATGTCAGCTGCGCTGGCAAACCCGTTGGCAAGATAGAACGGCACCCCCATTGGCGAAGCGCAAAGAACTGCTGTGTGCATTCCGTGCAATCTCGACGCCCTAAGTAAGGCGTCGAGCCCGTATGACGCAAGGCCCAGGCCTCGAAATTCAGTGTCCGTGTGCATTCCCCAGATGTAACTAACGCCGTTGTCGTTAAGTGAAGCTTTTGCCGAGCTCACGACTCGGTCAGCGTAGTTCGTGGTGTACTCAACGCCGCCAGGCACTAGCCTAACCTCGTGTTCAAAGGCTTCGTTCCTTATTTTCGCCTGGTCCTCAAGGCTCAAATTAATGATTTCGCGCCACATAAAGGGCTGGGAAAAGTTTCCGGAGTGGACGAGTCCATGATCCCGATAGAGTTCAAACACTGCCTCCTCACTCTTCGAGAAGATAGTGACCAGCAATGAACGATCTGGGTCTGTCGAGCGCACCTCGGCGATAACATCCTTTGGGTCTGAGTCACCCAGGGCATAGTATGCATCTAATTCAGGCCAGCCTGGAACGTTTCGCATGTGCCAAACGTGCGGTAGGCGGTGGCTTGAGAAATTTGGAGAAGCGAGCCCGATCTGAGACACCGATTCGAACCAGGCTTCTACCCAACCAAGCTGCATAGCAATTTAGACGGCTGAGGAGACCAAAACGTCTGTTGTGGGGATTTCTTTTAGCGAACCTACCTACCCTGAAAACTGCTCCTTCGGAATATGTCGATACGCTTTTTCAGTACTGCTCACAGTGGTTCTCGATGCCGAGGTCAATCCTCATGGCATCTCTACCACCGTCGTCAATTCAGGATTCTTCAGAACCGAACTGCAAAAAGGGGAGTCAGCCACTTATGCGGAGCCATCTGTCGAGGACTATGCAGACCGAACGGCCGCGCAGAAGGAATGGTGGACGGCACAAAGTGGCCTGCAATGAGGCGATCCCAAGAAACTCGTTCAAGCTTTCATGAAGATTTCACGGGAATCCCCTTCACCGCGACGCTTCATTGCCGGGGCTGACTCAATTGCGACCGCTGAGCAAAAAATAGCTTTGCTTCAGGCGGAAGTCGATGCTCATGGCGAACTGTCTACTTCGCTAGCGTACGATGTTCCTAATTGAGCGAAAGGTTTGAAATGCGTCCATGATGGGCAGCCAGTTTTTGGAAATTAAAAGACTGTCGAAGCCGGGATTGTCCTTAAGCTAAGACTCCATTTCTCGCAACCGCGAGTCCCGGTGCTCGGACTATGAGGTCATATGGGAATCGTGAACGAGAAGGTGCTACCTTGGCCTCGGTCACTCTTCACTTCAATATGGCCCCCATGCGCCTCGACCGCAAGCTTGGAGAAAGTCAAACCCAGCCCAGTGCTTGGAGTTCGACCACTTTGCTTGGATTCAACTTGACCAAATTTTTCGAAAATTCGCCCGAAAGCCTCGGGTGGGATCCCTTCTCCTGTATCTCGAACGGAAAATTCTACAAATTTGGATTTAAGAGTCTTGCGGACTCGAACCGTGACTGTTCCACCTGATGGAGTGAATTTGATCGCATTGCCGAGCAAGTTCACCAAAACTCGTTGCAACTTATTTTCGTCTGCGTTAAGCTGCAACAGATTTTGGCCCAAATCTTGGACGAGCATCAAATGTTTTGATTCTGCGAGCGGTGCAACTTGGCCAATAGCGGAGGCGACAACCTCCGATACCGACAGGAGCGAAATATTCAAATTCATCCCACCAGATTCCAGCTTTTCGACATCGAGAAGCGTATTGACTGTTGTCAGTAAACCTTCTGCGCCGGTCATTGCGATATCGATGATTTCGCGTTGATCTGGGTTCACCTCGCCGACGACATCTAAGGTTTGAATCGCCGCCATAATTGAAGCCAAGGGCGTGCGAAGATCGTGAATGATCATATGCGTTAGGTCATCCCGAAGCCCTTCGAGCACTTGTAGTCGATCATAATTGTCCTGCAATTGCTGGAACATCTGCACTTCCCGGTCGCGCCATCGCTTTTTTTCTAAACATGCGCCGACGCGCGCCTTGAGGAGCGTGGAATCAAAAGGCTTGGAAAGGTAATCATCGGCACCCAACTCGACGCACCGAGCGACTGAAGCCATTTCGCTGAGCGCGGAAATCATAATAACCGGGATGTTTCGTAATTGGTCGTCTGACTTAAGCTGGGTTAGGACCTCGTATCCATCCACCTCAGGCATCATAATGTCGAGGAGTACCAAATCGTATGCTTGCGCGCTAAGCATTTCCAACGCTTGCTGTCCATCTTGGGCGTTCGCCACGACAAAGCCTTGCTTTTTTAGTAGTCGAGAGAGCACTTCGCGGTTGCCCTCTTCATCATCAACCACGAGCAAATGCCCTTCCTGCTCCCCAAACTTCGGTGTAACCACAAGCTTTTCAGTGGACTCACCCTGCAAATGTTTTTTGGCCGTGCAGTAGCGAGGTCCTTGCGAAGGCGGTGCTGTCGCCGTGTTTCCATCGAAGCTGTTGGAGACGATCCCTAACAAACGCTGCCCCGCACCAAGCACTTTTTCTAAATCTGGTACGAACGCATCTTGTCCGGTTTCTCTGGCCTGCTCGACCAGCATTTCAGAATAACCGATGATGTGATTAAGCGGTGTCTTTAGGTCATGGATTAACTGGGCTGGCAAATGATACCGAGGCTGTTCATTAGTGGGTTCTGGTTTCATTGTAGCTCGATCGCCTTAGCCGGCCAACCCTGGGAAGTTCCCATTTAACAGGGTCTGAATTTTGTCGAGGAGGCGTGGTAGCTCGACTGGCTTGGTGTCGTAGTCATCACACCCAGCTTCGAGTGCCTTGTCGCGGTCACTTGACATGGCGTGCGCGGTGAGCGCAATAATTGGAATATGTGCGGTTGAGGCGTTGGCCTTAATGCGTCGCGTCGCTTCCCAGCCGTCAAGCACGGGCAGGCTCATGTCCATCAGAATCAGATCCGGTTCCAGGTCGTGAGCCTTATCCACTCCATCCGCTCCATCGACCGCCAGAACGACTTGGTATCCTTTTTTCTCCAACCGGCGCGAGAGCATGTCGCCGTTCATTTCGTTATCTTCGATTAGTAGAATTTTAGCCATGGCAAATGATCATTTGGGCTCAACAGTAATCATAGTCGGCCCGATTTTCCGAATATTGATAGTCGGTACATCCTCTTTGTGTCCGCCTACGCCAAAAATGCCGCCTTTGCTCACGTGCAAAAAAGTGATTTGCCCACCTGGAAGATCGAGACTGATGTCGTACAATTCACCCACGGTATCCCCAGCGCCGTCAACAACCGGCAGTTTTTTCAGGGTGCTTGCTTCACGGCCGGCGGCGGCAGAATTGCGCCCGGTAGTCCACTGAATTGCGTTCGTATTCTCCATGATGATCGCATCAGCCCCGAAATTCTTAATGATGTTCAACGGCAATATACCTGGGCCGTTTGGACCCCCTATGATCAGTGCCGTGGCACTCAGCCCTTCCACATCAATGTGGAAGTCTTGTACGTGGCCAATCACTTCGCCGTCCGCCATGCTGACGACGGGTTTTTCAATTAATGTGCTTATTTTCATATTACTTACCGGTCTATATTTGAACTTGATCTGTAGGCAGCCTTGGGAGCAGTGAGCGCACCTGGGCTAACAACGTCTCTCCCGAGTCGCCTTCTTTTTTCAGGATCGTCTCAACGTAACCATTGAGCCGCTGCCGGTCTTCTGTGCTCACGTCTTTTGCCGCTAAAACAACGATTGGAATCAAGCGCCACTCTGCATGCTTTCGAACTTGATTGGCAAACTCAAAGCCATCCATCTCTGGCATCATTAGATCCAACAAAATCAAGTTAGGCCGATTAGTCTCCATGCTCTCTAATGCGACTTTGCCGTTTTCGGCTTCGGTTACCTTCCAGCCCTCCATTTCCAAAATAGTCCGGGTCATCGAGCGGTTTACCTGATCATCGTCAACTATGAGCACGGGGCAGGGCGGATTCGAGCACGTGTATTTTCTGAGAATTTCCGACAATCGTTGACGATTCAGGGGCTTTGTCGCGTACTCGGCTGCCCCCAAAGCGAACCCTCGCTCGGGGTCGTCCACCATGGTGAGCATGATGACAGGAATATCCCGCAATGTGACTTCATCTTTGAGCGCCGTTAGCACGGTCCAGCCGTCCATGCCGGGCATCATCACATCCAAGGTGATTGCGACTGGGTGCAACGTTTGGGCCAGGCGCAATCCTTCTTCGCCGTTACTTGCAGTACGGACAGAAAATCCTTCCTTCTCAAGGAAGCGCCTCAACAACTCCCGTTGTACCGGATCATCATCGATCACTAAAACGCAACTGGCAGAATATGGCGGGGTTGGGAACGGCAAAACTGGGGCAACGCCTTCTTGAATCGTAGCCTCGGCATGCGCCTCAGGCTTTGCTTTAGCAACTACAGCAGGTAGTTTGATGGTGAAAATGCTACCTTCGCCTAGAACGCTATGCACGGTAACATCGCCTCCCATCATTTGACAGAACCGGCGTGTAAGTGCCAACCCCAAGCCCGTGCCACCAAATTTCCGGGTGGTAGAGGGATCGGCTTGCGTAAAGTCTTGGAACAGCTTTGTGACTTGTTTGGGGCTCAGGCCGATGCCCGTGTCCTTCGTACGAAAAACGATCCACTCTGTACCATCCATCACCTCACGTCCGCTCTCCAGAGTGATGTTTCCATTCTGCGTGAACTTGGCCGCATTGGATAAGAGATTGAATAGGGCCTGGCGCACCTTTGTCTGGTCCGCACGCATGGTTCCTAGGGTCGGAGCATTCGTAATATGGAGAGTGTTTAGGTTTTTCTCGACCATCGGCTGGATTGTAGAAGCGACCTCCTCGATCAATTTTGCAACCTCAAAATTCTCCAAGAATAGTTCCATCTTTCCAGCTTCAATTTTTGACAAATCGAGAATGTCGTTGATCAGCGACAAGAGGTGCTTGCCGGCTGCGCTAATTTTAGTCAGGTCAGGGCAAAATTCATCCAATTGCCGCTCAACTGCATCCTCGTAAAGCATTTCGGAATACCCCAAGATGGCATTCAGTGGCGTACGGAGCTCGTGACTCATATTGGCCAGAAACATACTTTTGGCGCGGTTCGCTTGTTGCAATGACTCTTCATAACGCTTGCGCTCCGTGACATCACGTGCTGCGGCGAACACCCCTTGTAGCTTCCTTTCTCGGTCGTGAAAAGTGCTGGCGTTATACGAGACGACCGTTTCCTTACCATCTCGAGCGCGGGCCGTGAGTTCGTAATCTGTCACCTTGCTTTCCAGTAAAACGAGT
>JAYVXG010000352.1:0-5714 GCA_043785475.1 Armatimonadota bacterium | reverse complement strand
CCAGTCGAATCGATCCTTAAATGTACTGCCCTCGAGATAGTTTCCACCAGGGAAGCGGAGAAATGCGGGGTGCATGTCCTTGAGCAGGTTCAGGAGGTCAGGTCGGGTTCCGTTTGGACGGTTGTTTGTTGTGGGTGGGAAGAGGGAGACGAGGCTCAGCCAAGTCGTCCCGGGTGCTGAACGAATCACGAGGCGAGCATCGGAGGTAACAGGCGCTGTCCGCGATGTGACCATGATGAACTGCGCCTTGCGCCACTCGGTTGTGGCGGCGAGAGTCTCCCGGGCATAGACTGTGGCACCGTCCGGGCTTTCCAAGGTCACCTCGATGATCTGGTCTGTTGCGCACCGAACAGTAACCGCGCCTCGGTACATTGTGAAGGGGCGAATGGGGATGCCCCAGTAGCCGTCGTTCGAAACGCTAAGCGGCGTGCTTCCCGTCATCTTCAGGCTGACGCCCAATGCTTTGCTTATGGGATTCTGAGTGTCCAGTGAGAGATTGGTTCCGGGTGTCGCCGTCCAGTGCGGAATCGTTTTGTTGGGGCCAGTGATGTTGGTATCCTTAAATGCCCGATTCTGGATCAATTCGCCATAGAGCCCACCGTCGTAAGAGTGGTTGATCTCCTCCGTCATCAGTCCGTAGAGCATCGGGCTCACTTTATGCCCTGGCTCGGTGAGATCGAGGGAAATGGTTGTTTGGGCAATCGATGCCAGGGTGCAGGTTGCGAATGCGAAGGTAGTCAGCGAGCGAAAAGGGATGGACATTTATGTGCATCGTACCTCTCTCAATTACATTGAGGGAATACCCATAGGTAAATGACTATGGTAGGCCATGGTCGTTATGTCATCGATGAGCCAATTATTTTGCGATGCTGGTGTTAGGCAACACCGCGTACAATCTGGTAGAAGCTATGCAAACGATGAATTCTGAACTTGCCCAGCGATTTGCTCGCTCTACTCTGAGTCACGTGGGGCGAGAGTATCCGAATGGCCTCTCGTTGGTTCTTAATGGTCCGACTGAGGTCACTCCTTCTGGCCTTCACCCCATGTTCTATGGCAGTTTTGATTGGCATAGCTGCGTCCATGGTTGGTGGCAGCTCATGCGATTGGCGAGGTTGTTTCCGGAGGTCGCACCCGAAATCCTTGGGAAGGCAGAAGCAACGTTTACTGTTGAAAATGGTCGCGGCGAGATTGCATTCCTTGAAGCAAATTCGGCTTTTGAACGGCCTTACGGTTGGGGCTGGTTCCTGGCCCTCCACGGTGAGGTTTCACTTCGAAACGATCCGTGGAAAGCAAACTTAGATCCGATCGCAGCTAGCCTTTCTCAGCGGTTCAAGGACTATCTTCCTCGGCTGACCTACCCCGTGCGGACCGGAACCCATTCCAACACTGCATTCGCTCTCAATCTGGCACACCAATGGGCGAAGACACACGATCATGACCTTGCATTGGTCATCGCGGAATGGGCGATGCACCGTTTCAAGGGCGATGTTGCCGTCACCCACCAAGAACCAAGTGGCGAAGATTTCCTATCGCCAACTCTGACCGAAGCATTGCTCATGGCGAGAGTTCTTCCGGATCAAGATTTCCGAATGTGGTTCACGCATTTTATGCCTGAGTTGCCTGACAATCTGCTCACCCCGGTAACCGTCTCAGATCGAAGCGATGGACGAATTGGACATCTCGACGGATTGCACCTTAGCCGTGCATGGTGTTGGCGAAATCTCGCCCCCAAAGTCTCAGAATTTTCCGACCAGGCAAATCAAGCTTCCGAATCTCTTATGCTGGCCGCGCTTCCCCATCTCGAAGCCAATTACATGAGTGAGCACTGGCTGTGCAGTTTCGCATTGCTCGCAATGACAGATTTTGCGGAAGGGTAAAAATCTTGCGAGGATTTCGGGCAAAATACGTTAGAAAGAGTGGGCTCGTTCAGTGTAGAACCGATCGTCCAAAGGAATCTTTATGAAACGATCTGTTCGAATGGCCTCTGGGCTAGTGCTTGGTACTCTGGTTACATTGTCGGTGGTAGGAATGGTATGCGTCAAATCACCTGCCGAGCCAGAAAAACTACAAGCCCAACGAAAGACTTTGAAGGGTAAAGATGCTCTGGGCGATTGGACGACCGATGCTCCCGGCGTTCGCCGACGCATAACCGTAAATGACCTTCCAAAGCCGTACGATACCGAGTCGGTCGACAACGGTCCTCGAATGGTGGGACAGCCCGAAGGTGCCTGGCCAAAGGCTCCTGCCGGTTTCAAAGTCGAGCGATACGTAGCCGGGCTTAAAAACCCACGGGAAATCGTGACCGCTCCGAACGGCGACCTCTTCATTGCAGAGAGTGGCCCAGGCCGAATTCGGATCCTACGCGGCCGCTCGACAGACGGAAAGCCCGATACCAACGAGGTCTTTGCCACCGGGTTGCACCAACCCTTCGGCATCGCTTTTTACCCGCCCGGGCCCGATCCGAAGTTCGTCTACATCGGCGATACCGATTTCGTCGTGCGCTTGCCCTACAAGAACGGCGACCTCCACGCATCCGGAGCCCAAGAAACCATCGCGGCGCTTCCCGGTGGCGGACGACTCCGCGGTGGGGGACACTGGACTCGAGACGTGCGATTTAGGCCAGACGGGAAGAAAATGTATGTTTCAGTAGGATCACTTACGAACGACTTTGAAGGCTCGCGAGGCCCGGAAGAGCGGCGCGCCGACATCCTCGAATTTGACCCCGATGGTAAAAATGAGAGAATCTTCGCGTCGGGAATTCGCAACGCTGTCGGACTCGCCATTCACCCCAAGACGCAAGAACTTTGGTGCTCGGTTAACGAGCGCGATGCCCTCGGTGACGACCTCGTCCCCGATTACATCACACGAGTTAAGGAAGGAGGATTTTACGGATGGCCCTGGTTCTACATCGGCCCGCACCAAGACCCACGGCATCCCGATGAGAGGCCAGAGTTAAAAAACAAGGTGCTGGTCCCCGAGGTTCTACTCCAGTCGCACGTGGCCTCCTTGTGCATGACTTTCTATACGGGGACATCCTTCCCGAAGGACTATATGAATGATGGATTTGCGGCCCAGCATGGGTCCTGGAACCGACTAAAACGAGTCGGTTATAAGGTGGTCCGAGTACCGCAGGCAGATGGCGTCCCGACTGGCGAATACGAAGACTTTCTTACTGGTTTTGTAACCCCAGAAGGCAATGTTTGGGGCCGCCCGGTTGGGGTTGCAGTTGCTCCCGACGGAGCACTTATGGTTTCAGACGACGGTTCCGGATCAATCTGGCGAATCCAGCGCGAAAAATAGCGGTCATCGCCGCTTTGGTAAGAAATCCCAAATCTTCGGATCTTCAGATCCGCAGTACCAAAACGCCACCGAAGCAACGCCAAGTTTGGTTGCCAGCTGATATTTTTGGCGAAATGCTTCGCCTCCGCTGAAATGGGCCTTGCCATCAACGTATTCTCCGCTGGCCGGGTCGGTGGTATAGTTTCGTTTTGAGAATTCTTCCCAGGTTGGATTGGAGGCAGGTTTCTTGGTCCAGTCGTACCCGTAGCAGGCGACCCCCATTCCAAGTTTGCTGGCGGAAACTTGGGTCGCGCCGAACTTAATGACTCGCTCGACCCAATTGTTCGGTGCGATGGGGCCAGCTTCGCTGGTGGTCCAACTGAAGTCGTACGTCATGATGTTGAATCTGTCTGCAACCGAACCAAGCGCTTTGTAGTCATGAGCCTTAACTCCATCCCAACCCCCAAGAACTTCTTCTTTTGGATGAACGGTGATCGACAGTTTCAGACCTTCGGAGTGAAGGAGTTTTGAGAGGGTGGTCGCAAACGCACTATATCGATCACGATCATCTCCCTTTAGGGATTCCAAATCAAGATCCACTCCGTCAGCGCCGTCTTGTTTGAGCATAACCACTAGCCCCTTGGCAAGGGCGGACCGCGATTCGCTCGTCGCCAACGCGATCGTCATTCTTTTGGGATCGAAGTCCTCAATTCCTTTGTCATCGGCATAGTTGTTGATCATGCCGAAGAATTGGACTCTGTGTCTTTTTGCGATCTCCCTTGCTTTTGTAAACGCTGGGGTGTAGCGGTCACGGCGGACTGGTAACCCAGAAGCGGACACTGTGTAGTACTCCATGAATATGGTGTCGATCTGGTCAGCTCGCTCGGCAAACCTTTTGACACTGATCTCGTTGTATCCAACTACCCAGGCTGAAACTTCGGGTTTAGCAAGAATAACGAAAGACATCATTGTCGAGAGCATGAGTCCATTGTAACTCGGAATTGCCAATGGTTCGTCAAGCCTTGCGACTGAGCCAAATCGCGTTTAGAACTTGGGTGATTCGCCCAATGGCTCACTGATCCGGTTGATCACCTGCCACCGTCCATCTCGATGAACAAAGACATCCGTGATTGTGTATTCCGCGGGCAAAAGATTGCCGTCAATCGCCCAATCATCGAATCGAACTTTAAGGTGAATAACGCCCACTTTGCCAAAAATTTCTTCTTGAGATTCATACATGGTAAAAGCTCCGAATGTCATCCGTTTTAGGTTTTCGAACCAGCTCTCGCGGGAGAATGTCAATGGGGCTCGCTCATCGTCGACAAACGACAGTCTGAATTCCGCTGCAAGCAAGGAATCCAAAAAGACGCGGTCGTGGACATTGAAGGCCTCTGCCCAAGCATATTCCAATTTGAGAAGCACATCCGATTCAGGCATGCTGCGATTCTACCACTGGATAATTGGAGCCAATTCTTTTAGTGAATGGGGGATTCATAGCCTGTCAGTCTTTTTCTGAAATACGAAGGACTGAAGGTTCAACGGAAGCAAGGTGTATGTCCTAAGGCAACCCTTCGTGCTAATCTACTTTTATGGAGTTCTGGACTCAAGATGCGGTCACGCTTGCCAAGCAACTCGGAACCGATCTCGCTACCGGGTTGCCGCAAGAAACGCGTAATCAAAGGCTGCGAGACACAAAAGCTCAGATTAAGGCAATTCATCCCGCTTTTCGAATTCTCCTTGGCCAGTTTAAGAGTCCAATTCTCTTACTGCTCATCGCTGCCGCAGGACTTTCCTTTGGGTTACATCAGCCAGTGGACGGAACTGTTGTTCTCCTCATCATATTAGGTAGCGCAATCATTGGTTTTCAACATGAATACCGTGCCGACCAAGCAGTAGCAAAACTTCTTTCGCTAGTAGAAACTCAGATCACCATTCTGCAAGGGGGCAAGGAAGTTCAGGTGCCAGCCAAGGATGTTGTGGTTGGGGACATTGTTCTGGTGAGCGCAGGTAGCATTGTTCCTGCCGATGGAGTCCTCATCGAGGGAACCAATCTGTTCGCTGACGAAGCCGCACTCACTGGCGAGACTTTCCCGGTCGAAAAGCATCCAGAAACGACAAAGAAAGATACTCCCATTTCTCAGCGGTTCAATGTCTTGTTCTCAGGAAGCCACATCGCGAGCGGCTCCGGGAGGTTTTTGGTTATTCAGGTCGGAACTCAGACCCAACTTGGGAGCATTGCGAAGAGTCTTACGCTTCAGCGTCCGGAAGCTGAATTTGAACGGGGCATCCGGCACTTCGGCATGATGCTGGTTAACCTGACCATACTTTTGGCCCTTTGTGTGTTCGCGATTAACACTTACCTGGGTCGGCCATTTCTCGAATCGTTTCTCTTTGCTCTTGCGCTGGCTGTTGGCCTGACTCCCCAACTTCTACCG
>JAYVXG010000351.1:0-1671 GCA_043785475.1 Armatimonadota bacterium | reverse complement strand
ATCCAAGCCGCAAAGTCTCCTGTGTTTAATACTTCCTTTGTTCGAGGCAAACCATTCTTGGAAAAGTATTCCTCTCGTATATCGGTCTCCACCTTTCCTCGACCAGCAATAAGATCTTGAAATTGCCCCCACCAGATCAGCTGCTTAATTTCGCCAAAGTAATTTCCCAATTGATCCATTGTTTCGGAAAGAGAAACTCCACTTTCAGTGTTCGCCTCAAGTGCTGGTCCCAAAAGCCTTTGAATCCTCTTGTTCACAACTTCAATTTCTTGCTTTTTCCCCAGATGGTCGTTCTCACAAGTCAAGTATTCCGTCGACGCAAGGCAAATGTAGCAAATGAAGTCTGACTTAGTACTGAACCAATTGTGATCATGACTACCAAATGTTTCACCCTTGAGAAGAAAGCCCCAATACCCCGGATTCAAAGCCACTGGGCAAGGAGAAGTAAGTTCGACCGAAAATTGCATTAGTCGTTTGCCGACCTCCACTGCGGAGTTGAAGAGGGTTGCAGCTTAGGTACGGCAGGAGCCATCCAGGGCACCCAGTCTTGAATGAACTGAGAGGATGTGAGGATGATGAATTGTTTCGTCCTCTCTTCGACAATGACATATCGTGCGCCTTGTTGATCCCGAACATGTGTGGACCAAAAAATAGAGTCAATCGTGGCTCCCGGCATCACCGTCACAGCTCTGCTTCTTGGCATAAACCGTTGCGGTTTACTAGTTGCATTGGCTAATGCCGCATTGAGTTGTGACTGACCAATTGGAACCATCGCATCCTCAAGTGATGCCTTGACCACTTTGAGGTTCTGAATGAGTTTGGTTTTGGCTCCTTCTTCAGCTTTGGCTCGATTGGCCTTCGCCACGTAACTGCCAATCAAGTACAGACCGTACATTGCCATCAGAGGAAGCATGAGTTGAGGGATCACTGCGGTGACGCCAACGATAGCCAAATAGCCAATTCCTTTGAGGACGCTAATGAAACATCCTTGGGCTGCTTTCTGTCCCCAAATGGCAGCGATTAGTGCTCCAAAAACTAATACAACGAAGGCAACTCCAATCATCCCAACAAAAGTTTACTCTAAAGTTACCAATATAGGAACCACAAACGAATCAGTCTCAATGTGTGAGTCGTGGAAGTCAGCCGAGTCCAAGAAAACCGGAATACGCCAAACTTATCGAACTTGTGCGTGAAGCTCGGATCGCCTCTAAGCTTCAACAGAAGGAGATTTGTGATCGGCTCGCCAAGCCCAAGAACTACCTCAATAAAGTTGAGCGAGGCGAAAGGCGACTGGATGTCGTCGAGCTTTTCGAACTCTGTGATGCAATGGAAATTGACGCAATTGAATTGCTTCAAGCATTTGCCGCAGCAACTAAGCGCACTTAGAAATGTATTTTCTTTAGTTCGAAGCAGGTAAATATCTTGGCAATGAATCATCCTAACCCAAAGATGATACTTTGTTCAAGTCCTGAAATTGAAGGAGTAAAGACTCCTCGAAATTAAGCCCCGATCTCCTCTACTGTCAAAATCTTGTCGTCGTCCTTTAGTGCTCGACGACGTCCTTCGGCAAACGTCTCGTGATCGCTCAGCCATTCTATCACTTGGACAGCGTCATCAAAGTTTGGCGGCCTAAGTTCCCTGGAACTGCCACGATCCAAAAGTTTGGATTTG
>JAYVXG010000350.1:0-5721 GCA_043785475.1 Armatimonadota bacterium | reverse complement strand
TTCTATCATGTCCAATTTGCAAAGAATGGGGACATACTCACTTCTAATGATTGGCTTATTGTCCGCTGCCTCAGTTTTTGCTTCTGCTTGGATGCAAGTGACGCCGGTACCAATTTGGAGTCCAAAAGGCGTCGCCGATGATGCCGACTCCTTTGTTGCATTTCGCGGCACGTTCTCAACCACTCACCAAACCTCGGGTCTTGACTTTGACACCGCAGTGCGGATTCTTGGCGCCTCCGAAAACTTGGTGTGGATTGATGGGAAGCTTAGCTATGACGGACCGCCCCGGTATCCCAAAGAATTTCCTGAATACCAAGTCTTTCATTCAAATCTTAAATACGGGAAGCACACGATTGCGGTTCAGGTCCGAAATGACGGCGTTACTACAAGAATTCTGAGCGCGATTTCACCGTTTCTTTGGTGTGGAATTCATAGTCAGGGGTACGAAATTCCGATCAGTTGGAAGTGTGCCCGCATTCCTGGATATCAATCAAGAGTTCATCGTATCAGCGACATTTTGGGATGGATAGATTGGTGTGAAACTGGGCAAATATGGTTGAACTGGCAAGAGAAGGAATTCGACGATGCTCAGTGGCTCTCGCCGGTCGAGGTAAATCCAGGAATCGGGGCGATTACTGAGGCTAAAACCCATCCGGTTCGAATGAACGATCTCGCAATCAAGCCAATTGCCGGTGGCGAAATGACGTCAAATTATGGTTACGAGCGGGATGAACCGGCGGCGAGATTTTTCCTTGATGATCTCAACCCGAAAGGAGTTCCGTCCCAGGGTGTTTGGCGACGATATGATCTCGGAAGGGTTCGACTTGGACGACCAAAGTTCACGCTTAACCTGCCAAAAGGTGCGATCGTTGAGTTCGCCACTTGCGAGCAACTTCGCCACGGTCGCGTGCATCCCTGGATTACTTTGTCCGGCTCGACAACATGCAATATGGATCACTTTGTCGCCCGAGGGGGCACGCAAGAGTTCATGCCATTCACTCCCAAAGGCGGTCGATTCCTGGAAGTCCACATTCGGTCTGACGGGCCGGTCAAATTTATCGAAGAAGCCTTTCTAGAGCGAACCTACTCTCCCGAGCCGACCGGTTCGTTCACATGTGATGATCCATTGCTTAACAAGATTTGGATGACGGGAGTGAATACAGTTCGGTCTTGTTCGGAGGATTCCTTTGTTGATTGTCCAACGCGGGAGAGAGGTCAGTGGACGGGCGATGTTGCGTCAGTTGCCGAAGATATTGCTGCGGTTTCGTGGATCGATATGAGTCTTGCTCGGCGAGCGTTGGTACAAGCCGCGCAAGCTGCGCGTTCGGACGGATTGGTGGCTGGAGTTGGCCCCGGCGACCCTGGCTACCTCTCCACCTATGCGGCGCAATGGGTTACGGCTTGTATTCATTACTGGGAACTCACGGGCGATAAGAGCCTCCTCATAGAGTTACTGCCTGCCGCTCGCACGAATATGGCGGCATTTCAGGCCCAGTTGACGCCAAGCGGGCTCAAAGACAGCCTCGGGTGGGCGTTTGTTGACTGGGGTTACGTGCGGAACGATGGCCCGAGCGATATGGCGCTCAACATCCATTACCTGATGGCTCTGCGTGCGATGGTTCGGTGGGAGAATGCCGTTGGTGGTTCTGCACAATCCAACGGTACTAACGACACCGCCGCGACAATCAAACGATTGGTTTCTGGTTGGATCGACTCTCGACTGGCCAAACCGGGCGGTTGGAAGAATGTGGGCTATCAAGTCGCCTCACTTGCGCTTCTAGCAGATTTGGTAGCAAGTGAACAAACTGCGAACTGCATTAAGCGACTCAAAAACCACCTGATGACCTGCTTCCCGAACAATCCGAACGGTCCGCGCCTCAGCGATCCCTCGGTTTCAAACGAGCATGTGATGACGCCTTACTTTTGCCACTTTGCTTTTGCCGCGCTTTTAAATCATGGAGAAACCAACTTTGTTCTGGGGCAATATCGCAAATGTTGGGGTTGGGCGCTTGAGGACAATCGCACGACTTGGTTAGAAGTATTCGACACTCGTTGGTCGCACTGCCACGAGTGGTCAGGCTGTCCAACGTGGCAACTTTCGAGGTACGTCCTCGGCTTGAATCCCCGATTTGACTTGGGCGAATTGGTCTATAACGTCGACATTCAACCTGGAAGTCTGAAGCGGGCATCCGGTGAGATCCCTCTACCGGGTGGAGGGAAGATGCGGGTTTCATGGTCGAAAAACGAAAAGGGCATAAGGCTCAAATTAGCGACTCCAGTTCCAATAACGTTACGATTTGGAGATCGAGAGGTTATCGTAAAGGACCGGTATGAGTCTGATTTGTTGCCAACAGTATCTGATGGACCGAATCCGCTGGGGTATCGTCCTGCGTAAGGTGATCCATTGAACGACGACGCGATGCTCCCCACTATTGCCAAGCGCGCTCGGAAACGCGTTTCCCAACGTCTCTTGCCGTTCCTTCTGATTTTGTTTTTGTTGGCGTTTATTGATCGCAGTAACCTCGCCATCGCCTCTAAGGGAATGAAGCCGGACCTCGGATTTAATGAGGCAGTCATCGGAAACGCGGCGGGAATCTTCTTCCTCGGCTATTTTCTTCTCGAGATTCCTGGGACCTTAATCGTCGAGCGTTGGAGCGCGCGTAAGTGGATCGCGAGGATCATGGTGTCGTGGGGCATTATTGCGTCGTTGATGGGATTCATTGGACTACCGATCTTCAACTTCCTACACCCCGAAGCTCAGTTCAACTCACTTCGCTTTATCCTGGGGCTGGCCGAAGCGGGCTTTTTCCCGGGCGTCATCGTCTACCTCTCCCACTGGTTCCTCTATGACGATCGAGCCAAGACAAAATCTCTCTTTCTGATCGGTATTCCATTGGCTTCCATCATCTCAAATCCGCTTTCAACCTGGATCATGGATAGCGTCAAATGGATGAATCTGGCTGGATGGCGATGGGTATTCATTCTCGAAGGAATTCCCGCAGTCCTCGTTGGAATATTTACGTGGTTCTTTCTTACCGATCGTCCTCAGCAGGCGACCTGGCTGCCGGATGACGAGAAAGCATGGCTGGTCGCTGAACTAGAGAAAGAGCACCAAGCTAGGGTGAAAGTTGGCGGAGATAGCATCCTTCGAAGTCTCAAGAATCCACAGGTCTGGTTGTTGGCGGGGATTTACTTTTTTGGCATCACTGGAATGTACGGCTTTACATTCTTCCTTCCTGCCGTCGCGGATCGCATGAAAGACGTTTCGAAAGGATGGCAAGTCGTGATTATCACCCTGCCATACGTTCTTGGCCTCGTCGCCATGATCGTCAATGGTGCCCACTCGGACCGTACCGGAGAGCGGCGATGGCACACGGCGATTCCGTTACTTTTGGCTTCGGTAGCCATGGGTTTTGCCGGATTTTATGCGGAAAATACATTCTTGGCCGCGACGTTTCTTTGTCTGCTTGGGGTGACCCTTTACGCGTATCTGCCTGCGTTTTGGACTCATCCAACCGCGCGGCTCACCGCGTCTTCGGCGGCTTTCGCAATCGGTCTCATCAATTCGGTCGGAAATCTGGGCGGATACATTGGCCCCAAATACGTGGGACAGCTAAAGACTTCGTCGGGCAATTTCCAAAGTGGGCTCTACTTTCTTGCCGGATGCATCCTGATCGCAGGAATTCTGTCCATCTTTCTAACCCAAAAGAAAGCCGAGGTAGCCGAATCTAGTTAGGGGGAAACCACTTCATCAGCTCACCCGCAATCAGATCATGACCTCGTCGGTTGGGGTGGTTCACTTGGGACATCAAGTCGCTTAGCTTGATGCCCGACGCAACTTCCTTCTTAAATTGGTCGAGGCTATCAACAAGACCGACCCCTTCATTTTTGGCCAGGAACCTTATTCCTGTGGCCGAACCATTGATGGGATCGTTGTAATTATCCATCTTAGCGGACTGGTCTGGGGTTGGAGTCAGGAGAATCACCTTGATCCCCTGAGCCTTCGCTTGTGAGATCATCGATTGCCACGCTTTAGTCACCAGTTGTGGATCGATGCCGCGATCGTTGAGGCCGTAGTCGATGGTGACCACATCGGGACGGCGCGAGAGAACATCGCGGGCAAATCGTTTTTCTCCCGCAACCGAGTTCTCGCCGCCGATCGCAGTAACTGTAACATTGATTACCGCATGAGGAAATCGTTCGCACAATCTCATTTTCAATAGTTGAGGGTAAGCATTCATCGCGTCGATGGAAGGTGTCTTGAAGTACCCAGCGGGAACGCTGTGGCCGTGGCATACAATCTCAACCATGCGATTTTTGGGCCAATCCTTTTTGAGCTCTTTGACCACGTCGGTCAAATAGGTTTTTGGTGTGGCTTGAAGAATAGTGGCCAAAAGGATCGTCGTCAACATGATTCGTCCATCGTACCGGGAATTGGTTCGAACTCTCTGTGAGGTATCGTTTGGAGACCATGAGGAATGCCTTTTCGGCTCTTGCCCGCCTCGCGGGAATCCTGCTCATCATTTGTGGAGCCGTAATGAGTTTTGCCCTAAGTCCGGTCCGATTGCAGTGCGAATACCAAACGGCACCATTGGGAATCGATTCTCCTCATCCCCGGCTGGGATGGTGGTTTGAATCTTCGCGCCGAGGAGAAATCCAGACGGGGTACCAGGTTGTCGTCGCCAGTTCGGCGGCAAGCCTTGAGACTGGCAAATTTGACTTATGGGATTCGGGAAAGGTTGTATCTGACGAATCAGTTCATGTCGAATACGTCGGTAAACCGCTATCATCGAATGTCTCCTGCTTCTGGAAGGTCAGACTATGGGATCGGAATCTCAAGGCATCGGAGTGGAGTCCAACTTCGACCTGGACGATGGGATTACTCAACGAGGCAGATTGGGGCGGAAAGTGGATCGCGGCAACCGCTGAACATTCGTACACAAAGTCGCCGACTATGTACGGCTATCATGCTTTGGAGGCGACATCGGCCAAGACTGAGAAGTGGGTTCAGGTCGATTTAGGTTCCGCTCAGGCTTTTGACGAGGTCGTTCTTCATTCGCCGATTCCTCCAGGTTTTAGCCTTTCTGATGGATTCGGATTCCCGATTCGATTCATGGTAACCGTTTCTCGGGACTTACCGGGCATTGGACAGAGCGGGCTCGTTATAGCCAACTCAACCCAGAAGGATTGTCCAAATCCGAAGGGGTCTCCAGTTCATATTCCGTGTAATGAAACTTTTGCCCGATATGTCAATGTAATCGCCACCAAACTCTGGAATCGGCAAACCGGCCCGGCCCCATATTGCTTCGCCCTATCCGAAATTGAAGTGTTGTCCAAAGGGAAGAACATTGCCCTCCATGCTTCAGTGACTGCTTTCGATAGTGTGGAAAACGCAGATTGGAATATGAAACGGCTCACCGACGGTGAGTACTTTCATGCCAAGAGTCTGAGTGAATCTTCCGATCCGCAAAACTCGGCGATCCTACTTCGCAAGGAAGTCCCGGTCAAAAAGGCAGTCGTTCGAGCGACGGCATTTCTGTGCGGACTTGGCTATTCCGAGCTTGAAATTAATGGCAAAAAAATTGGCGACCACGTTCTCGACCCTGGATTTACCGACTTCTCGAAGCGAACGCTTTACGTCACCTACGACGTCACAAAGTCGATCCATCCTGGGAAGAACGACATCCGAATCCTCCTGGGCGGCGGATGGTTTAACCTCGC